>DFFO01000079.1 GCA_002369255.1 Lachnospiraceae bacterium UBA3774 | reverse complement strand
TTCATCGAGATCATGGGCTGCCCCGGCGGCTGCATAAACGGAGGCGGTCAGCCTTATATCAAACCCGTTCTTATGCCCGGCGAGGATGACGATATTCTCGATACCTACAAACAAAAGAGAGCAAAAGCTCTTTATTCCGAAGATGAGAGACAGGTTATCCGTCAGTCTCACAATAATCCTCAGATCATTGAGCTCTACGAGAAATATCTCGGCGAGCCGAACTCTCACAAGGCACACGAGCTGCTGCATACCACCTATGCCGGCAGAGAAGGCTTTAACGAGATCTGAAAATAAAAATTCAAACGCCCTTAAAAAGGCAAAAAACCCGGTGGCGGCTTTAGGACCGTTACCGGGTTTTTGATTTCATCAAATCTATTTTAGTTCTATGATCTTTGCTTCCAGCATTTCCGCTTCGTCGCGGCGGTGCGTTGTCATAAATACCGTTCTTCCGTTTTGATGTTTTTTAAGAAATTCAACCGCAAGCAGGCGCGATTTTTCGTCAAGTCCGTTGAAGGGCTCGTCAAGCAGTAAAATATCGCACTTTGACAAAAGCGCTCTGACAAAAGCTGTCCGGCGTTTCATTCCTCCGGAAAACTGACTGACGGGCTGACCCTTTGTATCTTCAAGCCCTACGCCCTTTAGCGCGTCATTTATAGTCTGCTCCGAAAGCCCCGGGCAGGCAAATCTTATATTATCGGCCGCGGAAAAGTATTCCAGCAGGCGATCCTCCTGAAACATCATCCTGACAGTGTCATCTCCCGAAAAAGATACCGCGCCATGATCGGCTTTTTCAAGTCCTGCTATGATCCTTAACAGCGTGGTCTTTCCGGAGCCGGAAGGCCCCATTATCGCCGTTGCTTTGCCTTCTGCGATATCAGCGGAGAAAGCCCGCAGCACCTGTTTTTCTCCAAAGGCTTTTGAAATTTTGTCTATTTTTATCGCCGTCATTTTTTCATCTTCAGTATAAGTCTGTAAATCGCTTTTAGCAAAAGCCTTAAGAGTTTTTCCGTAACGATGCTGCACAGTATCACCGTAAGCGTCCACGCAAAAAGCTCCGGCGTATCAAGATATATTTTGGCCTGATAAAGCATCCCTCCTATCGAGCCGGTCCCGGAACTGATGACTTCCGCGGTAGTACCCGCTTTCCATGCAAATCCTAGGGACAATACGGCTGCGCGTTCAAATCCCGGATATATCTGCGGCAGATACAGGTATCTGAAACGCCTTGGCCGTTTTACACCGTAAATATCGGCCATTTCGTCAAGTCCGGGATCAAGGCTCTCCAATGCGCCGGACATATTTTCGTAAAAAACCGGCATCGCCATCAAAAAAGAGATAAGCACCGAAAGCATCCCCGACGGGAGAAGTATCAGCGCAAGGATCACAAAAGATACTACCGGGACGGTGCGTACCAGACGGATAACCGGCGAAAAGAAAGTCTTTAAAAAAACGCTTTTACTGCAAAGAACGGCCAGCAGGCAGCCCACAACCATGGCAAGTCCAAAGCCCGACAGTATATGGGAAAGAGAGCGAAGAACCGTTCCCCAAAAATCCGGCGTAACGACCTGCCTGCAAAGAGCCTTTATCACGTCGGTCGGGGAAGCAAGAAAGACTCCGTATTTTGTCAGCATACTGATCATCTGCCACAGCAAAAGCCAAAAAGCCACGGAAAATACCGTGGTGAGTATTTTTCGCGGCTTTTTATCAAACTTTTCGCAGGATTGCTTCATATATCAGATATTAATAATCAAAGTAGAAATCGTCAAGCGGGAGCGCGCCTCCGACAGCCTTGGGATTCTGCGCAAAGAGCACGTTCAGATAACCCGAAAGCTTTTCCTTCATTTCAGAGCCGGTAATAAACGTGATATTGCACTCGGGGATCGCAAGTCTCGCAACCTGCTCGGGGATAATATCCTGTTTTCCGATCAGGGCAGCTGCGTCTTCGACGTTTTCTTTTACAAAATCAACCGACTCTCCGTAAGCCTTAAGGAATTGCTCCAAAGCCTGCGGATGTTCATTGGCAAATTCTTTTCTTACTATCGCAACGCCCGTAAGAAGTCCCGAGGGATCCTCTGCGTCAGCCTGAAGCTTGTCCCATTCCTCGTTCAGATCGAGAGAAACATGCACCTTTTCATCCTTCAGTCCCGCGGTGGTAACAAAAGGCTGCGGCAAAAGCGCAATAGCGTTTTCATCCGACATAAGCGCGGAAAGACATTCCGCGTGCTCGCTCTTCCACTCAATGGTAACGTCTGCAGCGGGATCGAGGCCGTTTCCTTCCAGTATATAATTCAGCGCGTATTCGGGGGTTGCACCCTGTCCGCTGGCATAAATGGTCTTGCCTTTTAAGTCTGCGACAGAGTCGACTGCAGCGCCGCGGTCAACGATATAAAGCACTCCGAGGGTGTTTATCGCTATTACCTGAACCTTGCCTTCGAGAGTATTGTAGAGCACAGAAGCAAGATTTGCGGGAACGGCCGCGATATCGACCTCTCCTTTTGCAACAAGAGGAGTGACCTCATCTACAGCCCCGGAAAGCGTAAACTGATATTTGTCAGTATCTTCCATCATCTGCACCATACCCATGGCAGTCGGGCCTTTAAGCGCGGCCACGCGTACAACGGTATCGTCCGCGGCTGAGTCTTCAGTACCCGATGCGGAATCTGCTGCGCTCTCAGTCACAGCTTCTGTGCTTTCTTTTGTTTCACCGCATGCGGCCAGTGAAAAAATCATAACAAACGCAAGCAAAAGCGAAACGATATTGATGATCTTTTTCATCTTAAAAACCTCCTTATATGAACGTCGCCCCTCGGGCTGTTCATAAGCGTATAATAGTATTACCTTGTTTCAATGTCAAATGAGAAATTTAAGTATTTTTTGCCGTTGTTTTGGTTAATAAAGGCTTTTGTGCAAAAAGTTTATTTTCATCAAAAATCGCTCATTCAGGTACTGATTACAGACATTATTATTGATTTTATGACAAATATTCATTGCAAATTTCTCCGATAAATGTTATTTCTATTTCGGGACAAATGCGGCAAAAAAGCGCGTGCTTTTTGCAGGCTACAAACAGGAGGGGCAGATAATGGCAAAAGATACGAGCAAGGCTTTGAGAAATCTTGTTATCTATCAGATTTTTGTAAGAAATTTCAGTAAAGAAGGTACTTTTTTAGCTATAATACCTGAGCTTGACCGGATAAAGTCGCTTGGAGTCGACGCGATCTGGCTTGCTCCGATCCATCCCACGGGCGAAAAAAACCGCAAAGGTTCTCTCGGATCGCCTTACGCCATCAAAGATTACCGGGCGACAAATCCGGAATACGGAACGATAGAGGACTTTGCAGCTCTATCTGACGAAATACATAGGAGAGGGATAAAACTGATGATCGACGTGGTCTACAATCACACCTCGCCTGATTCGGTTTTGGCAAAGACTCATCCCGAATGGTTTTATCACAAAGCCGACGGCAGTCTCGGAAATCACGTCGGAGACTGGAGCGACGTGGTCGATCTTGAATACACAAATACGGAGCTTTGGGATTATCAGATCGAAACGCTCTGCTACTGGGCGAAATACGTTGACGGTTTCCGCTGCGACGTCGCCTCGATGGTTCCCGTCGAATTCTGGCAGAAGGCGAGAGCGCAGGTCGAAAAGGTACGCCCGGGCTGTATCTGGCTGGCAGAAACGGTTCATCCGATATTTATCACGGAGCACCGCAAAAGAGGCATAAACGTTTTATCTGATTCGGAGATCCTTCAGGCGTTCGATATTTCCTACGATTATGATATCTTTGCGGATTTTACGGACTTTGTAAAAGGCAAAGCACCGCTTTCTCATTACGCCAAGTGCGTAAACAGGCAGGAATACACTTACCCTGACAATTATATCAAGCTGAGGTTTTTGGAAAACCACGACGTGCCTCGCGCAAGAGCGCTTTTTCCTGATATTAAGGCGCTAAAAAACGCGACTGCTTTCAATTATTTCCAAAAAGGTACGACTCTCATTTATGCCGGAGAGGAAGCGGCCGTATCGCACGTTCCCGGGCTTTTTGACAAGGACGACGTGATCTGGGACAGCGATGAAACGGTAGATCTTTCGGGCCTTCTTTACCGTCTGTATGAGATCAAAAAGAATCCTGTCTTTACCGACAGCGCTTATCATCTTACAGCGATGCCAAACGATATCATTTTGGGAGTTCATGAAAGCTTCGGCAAAAAAGCCGTCGGCATTTTCTCCATGCGGGGAAATGACGGCCCGGTAAGCGTCGGCCTTCCGGACGGAACATATGAAAACCTGATCGATCAAAGCCCTGTCAAAGTAACCGACGGCAAGATCGCGTCAAAAGGCGATCCGATAATTATTATCTCATAAATAATCATCATGCAGATCAAAAAACCGCAGGTCAAAAAAACGGCCTGCGGTTTTTGCTTATACGGTCTGCGGCTTTATTTGTCCGCAAGATTATATCCGTTTTTCATATGCTGCGAAGCGTCGGAAAGAACTTTTCCGAGCGTATCCGCAGTTTCATTTCTTGCCATATCGCAAATCTCACTGTTGGCTTTTTCCGCAAGGGAGTAATCTCCGCTATCAAGCATCAGCTTATCATATTTTCTGATTATTTCTCTTCCCTTTGTCGCGACCGCAAGCTGATAACGTTCGATCTGCTGAACGCAGGTACCGAAATTCGAGTCTGCAAGAGCCGCTATAAGCCGGCTTCCCCAGTAAAGGTTTTCGGTAGATGTTTCAAGCGTCACCTTGCCAAGATATGCCGGTATTTTTGAAACGTTCGTATATATCGGAACAAATGCGCCAAATGCGGTCGATCCGTAGCATATCCATTCGATCCCTTTGATCGCGTCAGCCGCGCCGCTTCTTATCTGACATATAGAAGTCACTCCGGTGCGGTTGATCCCTATCGAGCGGTAAATGCCTCTCTTTCCGGTATCATGCTTTTGATAGGGGTCATACTCTGTCCCCTGATAATGAGAAGAGAGCATATACTGTACGTCTTCGACCGTCACCTTCCGATCGGGTCTGATCGACCATGGAAGATTGTCGCTTTCCGGACCAAAGCTATCCGCGCCGTCCCACCTGTATGAATAAGGCGCAAGATATCTTCCCATAAACCACGCCCTGGGGGTGTTGTATATATGATCCATATCGGAGTGCGAGCCGAAAATATCACGCGGATTGAAAACTCCTCTCCGGTTGCAGTCAAGGTCGTTTTCCTCGATAAAGTCTTTTAAGTCAGCTGAGCACATATGGGCTTTTTGCGCGCCGAAAGCGTCGTTTATATCAAAGCCGTCCATGCCGAACTGGTTTGGATTGATCACGCATACGTCGTCCGGGACGCGTCTGGCCATCCAGTGATGCCCGCCGATGGTTTCAAGCCACCAGACTTCATTTTCATCATTGAAAGCGATACCGTTTGATTCATAAGTCCCGTATGTTTCAAGGAGCTTGCCAAGCCGGATAACGCCTTCCCTGGCGGTTTTGATATAGGGAAGCACAAGTACGACCATATCCTCTTCCCCGATCCCTCCGGGAATATCCTTCTCGCCGCGCTTCTTTGCTTTTTTGTACTCTACGAGCGGGTCGGCGGAAAGAACTCTCGGATTTGAAGTGATGGTTTCCGTTGCCGTCATTCCGACGTTTGCCGCGTTTATTCCCGTAGCCGCCCAGATCCCGCGAGAGGTATCGACGCTCGGGCTGGCAGTATATCTCATGGGATTGTCAGGCAGCTCAATAGTAACATGTGAAAGCACGCTTTTATACTTCTTTTTTTGATCCTTTGGTTCTACGACGATCGTCTTTTTTACGTCAAAATGTCCATCGTCTGTACGGGCGATCATTGTGGAATTGTCGTTTGTTGCTTTTTTTCCTACCAATACTGTTGTGCAGGGCATATCTTGTTTCTCCTTTTATGAGCAGGGAGTTTTCTCCTGCTTTTTTACGCCGCAAAAACTGCTGTCGCGGCAGTTTATTTTTTTCTTCTTCTTAGGCGCAGCTTTACGCCGTCGCCCGTATATTCGCTGGAAATGATCTCTGAATGAGAGATCACGTCCGCCATTTCTCCGCCTTTGCTGTACGGAAAAAATATCTCTTCCTCTACGATCTCTCCGTAGAGCATATCGAGTATCGCATCTGAAAGAGCTTCTATGGACTGTTCCGAAGCTGCGCTGATAAACACGCTTCCGTTCAGACGATCCGTCCCGGAGCGCAGCGCCGGGCCTCTCCTTGGATACTCGGTATCCGTGCGCAGATCGCATTTGTTATATACCACGAGCATAGCGGCGTCTCCCGCATCAAGCTCCGCTATTGTAGCATTTGTCGTTTCCATCTGCTCCTTGAATCGCTCGTCCGAATAATCCACAACGTGTAGTATCAGATCCGCCTCTTTTACGTCCTCAAGCGTGGATTTGAAGGCTTCTACAAGTCCGGTCGGAAGCTTTTGTATAAAGCCTACGGTATCGGAAAGCAAAAAGTCCTCTCTGCGTTTGACCTTGATCTTGCGAACGGTGGTATCGAGCGTGGCAAAAAGCATATCCGCCTCGAATACCTGTTTGTCGGACTCTCCGTATTTTTTCACAAAAGCGTTCATAATGGTGGATTTTCCGGCGTTCGTATATCCGACCAGCGAAACCAGGGGCAGACCTGAGGCCTTGCGCTTTTTTCTCTGGGTAAGGCGTTCTCTTTCGACTACCTTCAATTCCCTTTTCAGATCAGCTATCCGGTGATCTATCGTTCTTCTGTCGATCTCAAGCTGCGTTTCGCCCTCGCCTTTGCTGGACATCGCTCCGGAGGCGCCGCCCTGGCGGTTTTGTTTTTCCCACATGCCTATCAGCCGCGGTTTCATATAGGCGAGCCGCGCAAGCTCCACCTGAAGCTTCGCCTCTCTCGTCCTTGCGCGGATCTGAAAGATCTCAAGTATCAGAGCTGTCCTGTCTATTACTTCGGCGCTTAGTTCTTTTTGCAGATTGCGTATTTGAATAGGTGTGAGAGTATCGTTGAAGATCACCTTGACGGCGTTTAATTCTCCGACCGCGGCTTTTATTTCCTCAACCTTTCCGCTTCCCATGTAAAGGGCGGCGGTACGCCTGTCAAGAGTCTGGACAAACCGTTCCACAGGCTCTTTGCCGCAAGCCAGAGCAAGCTCTGCAAGCTCGTCCATGGAGTGGAGGAAATCCTCGTATCTCACGCCCTCGGACGCCTCAAGCACTCCGGCAAGTATGACCTTTTCTCTGTCGCTTTTTTCCATATTATTTGTTCAGACTCACTACCAGTTTTACCGGGTTGTGATCCGTATTTTGAAACTCCTTATCAAGTGTGGCAACGCTCTTTATATTTACATTTTGCGAAACGATAAAGCCGTCGATAACGTAATACTGCGTATTTTCCTCATCTGCCGGATCATAGGGCTGATTCAGCAGCCTGCAGGTAGGTACCGACGCGTCAAAAGCGCACGTAAAGCCCTCGGGAATATCATCGGCAGTGAGCGCTCCGGGCGTCCAGAGGTCTTCATGCCTGTTCGGATAAATATCCAGCGTTCCCGGGAAACACTGGTTAAAATCGCCGCCCGCGATCACGTAATTGCCTTTGGCGTATTCGGAGCGGATAAACTCAAGAAACAGCTTCATCTGGCCTTCTCTGCCCTCGGGATCGGTATAGGCTTCAAGATGAAGATTTATGATGACAAGCTCTTTTTCGCTGCCGGATACCGGTATGCGGCTGACCATCAACGCTCTTTTCAGATTCGCAATCCGGAGCGGCCAGGAAAACGGGCACGGAAGCGCGATCCTTTCCGAATCCGCAATGTGAAGATCGGACGCCGTAAATAGGCCCGAATTGACTTTTCCGATAGGCGGCCAGGGGTATGGAACGAACGGGCACGAATAGTTTAAAACAAACGTGTTTGATCCTTTTTTCAGATCTTCTCTCTCGTCGATACCGTATGATCTTGAGGAATCCTTATCGACCTCCTGAAGCATGTAAATATCAGCATTTTCGGCTTCAATAGACGTTTTTATGCCGGAAAGATATTCCTGAACCTGCTCCTTGCTCGCGTCCGGCGCATTTCCGCCGCCGTCCATAATAAAATCCGAATACTTTCCGAGCGCGCCGTAGCCGATATTCCAGGATATAACTGTAATATCTTTTTCGGTTTCGGCCTCTGCGTCGGCTTTATTTTCCGTGATCTCTGCTTTTTCAACGCTGTCCGGGGAATACTCGGTAATGGTCAGATACCCGAGAAATCCGGCAGCGAAGATAACTACCGCAAGAATGATGATAACGACTGCTTTTATCAATTTTTTTAGAATCCTGAACATTTTTTCCTCCCTTGGCGTCGCAAGCGCTCTTCTCACCTGCCTTAGACGCTGCGCAAAAAGCCGCTTATCAGACCGTGAGCTTTACACGGCTTCCTCCGGCTTTGTCCTTTGTAACTACGATTTGCCTGTCTATTCTTTCTTTTAACCCTTCTACGTGCGAGATAATGCCGATGAGCTTGTTTCCTTCGGAAAGCCTGACAAGCGCTTTGACTGCCTGCGAAAGCGAATCCGAGTCAAGCGAGCCGAAGCCTTCATCGACAAACATCGTATCCAAAGCGATCCCGCCTGACGACGACTGTATCTCATCGGACAGGCCAAGCGCCAACGACAGCGAAGCCTTAAAAGCTTCTCCTCCGGAAAGGCTCTTTACGTCTCTTTCACTTCCGTTGTAATGATCTGTTACGTTTAGTTCAAGGCCGCTCTGACTTCTGTAATTTCCCGCCGACGTTTTCCGCTTCAATTCAAACTGACCGTCGGTCATTATCATCAGGCGTGTGTTTGCCCTTTCTATGATACGGTCAAAATAAGCGGTCTGTACGTAGGTTTCAAGCATTATTTTTTCTTTTCCGCTCAAAGTTCCGTTTGCAGTATCCGAAAGGGCTTTGACCCACCGCCACTTCTTTTCGGTCTTTGAATACTCTTTTTCTTTTTTGCGGATATTATCCAGCGTCAAAATGTTTTGAGAATGCCTTGTCACAATCTCCTGTTTCAGATCCGTGACGTTTTCTTTTTCGGTTTCAAGCGCAGTCTTTTTCTGTCCGAGACTCTCTGCGTCGACCGTTTTTTTGCCTCTTAAGCTCTTGCGGGCTTCATCTATCGACCCTTTCAGAGCGCTCAGCGCTTTGTCTGCGGCCTGATAGAGTTTTTCTTTTTCCGAGATCTCGCTTTCGATTTTGCTTTTTTGCTGTGTCAGCTCGTCAATTTCTCCTTGAGCCTCCTGCTCTCCGGCAAATTCCAGGCCTTTTTGAAGTTCCTCAATTCTCTTTGATACGCCGCTTCTTTCAGTTACCTTTTTCGTAAGATTCTTTTCCTGAATCAAAAGGGCGTTTCTGTCTTTTTCAAGCTTTTCCTCATTTTCCGGAATCCCGGTTTCAAGGCTGTTTTTTTGTTTGACTCTTTTATTCGCTGCGTCAAGCTGTGCTTCAAGAGTTTGAAGCATGCTGTCGATATCGCTCCTGGCTTTTGATATCGCCTGCTTTACGTCCTCTATCGCAGCTTTTCCGAAATAGTCTCTTGCAGCCTTTATTATCAGCTCTTCCTTTCCTTTAAGAGCTATTTTTGCTTCGTTTGCGTCCGCACTTGCGTCTTCGGCCTTCTTTTCGGCGGTTTCGCAGGCGTTCTTTGCTTCCCCGAGCTTTTCTTTTGTGGGAGCATTTTCCGATTTTTCAGCCGGATGGGGGTGGCTCGTGGATCCGCATACGGGGCAGGGCTCACCTTCAGTCAGCTCGCCTGCGAGTATTCCTGCCTGCTCGTCAAGATAGGCTTTGTGAAGCTTCTCATATTCATCTCTTTTTTGAGACGCTGTTTCAGACGCCTTGACGTAATTATTGGCAGCCTTTTTATATGATGAATCCAGCTCTTTATAATCGCTTATCATTTCGGTAATTTCATCGATATCTTTAAGCTGTTTTTCATGCTCTTTTTTTGTGTTTTCAATGGCAAGCGCTTCCTTGTCCGCGCTGCCGAGCTCTTTTAGCACGGCCTTTTGCTTAGTGATCTCGTCCCTAAGGCTTTCAAGCGCTTTTTTTGCGGTCTGAAAAACCTTCGTTTCCTCATTGATTTGCGAGGTCAAAGTCACCATTTCGGACGTTTTGTCATCAAGCTCTTCATAAAGCTCCAGCTTTGCTTTGATAGATGAGATCCGCTCTGTGATCGCGTCAATTTCCGTTTTTCTAAGCATTGCTTTTTCGTAATCGCTCTTGCTTTTTTTAGTCTCGGTTTCTTTGACTGCATAATCTTCTTCGGCTTTTTTAAGAGAAACCCTGATATTCTGCCTCTCCTCTTCCTTTGCAAGCTGCGATGAAATGTCCGATACTTCTTTTTCGAGCTTTGAAACCTTCTCTTCGAGCTTTTTTAAATCGGCGTCATCCCGTTCATTTAGCAGCTCTATAAGCGAAGTCACTTCCGGCACCGGAAGCTCGCCTTTTTTTGCGCTTTCGATCTTTACGCAAAGCGGGTCGTTCTCGTCGCAGACGATCCCGTCTATATATTGCTTTATACTTTGGGACGCGGTCTTATATTCATCATCAAGCTTTTTTGACTCGGATTTCAGCTGTTCCTGGAGCGAGTAAAACGCGCCGGTATGAAACACCTTCTGAAAGATCTTTTTTCTTTCTTCAGTCGGAGCAAAAAGGAGCCTTTGGAAATCTCCCTGCGCTATCATCGCAATCTGCGAAAACTGATTGCGGTCAATTCCCAGGATCTGCTCGATCTCTGAAGTTACTTCTTTTTGTTTCGTTACGATCCTGCCGTCCGGATAATACAGCTCCGCGCCGGCAGGCGTTTTGGTAAAGCCGTCGCCTCTGGCCTTGGGACGCTCATATTCAGGATTTCGTTTGACCCTGTACTGTTCTCCTTTTAACTCAAATATCAGTTCTACCTCGGTAGGAGTCGTGGGATCCGCATATTTTGAGCGAAACATATCCGTTTCTCTGGTATTACCGCTCGCGGCGCCATATAGCGCGAACGTGATCGCGTCAAAAATGGTGGTCTTGCCCGCGCCCGTATCTCCCGTGATCAAATACAGGCCCCTGTTTCCGAGCAGAGAAAGATCAAGCTCTGTTTTTGAAGCATATGGGCCGAACGCGCAAAGAGTAAGTTTTAAAGGTCTCATTGTTCATCCTCCCATATCTTTTCTATCAGTTCTTTTATAAAACTCTCCTGCTCCCCTGTCATCCCGCAGCCGTTTTGTTTTTCGTAGAATTCCGAAAAAAGCTCCAGCGGCGTCTTTTCCTCCGTGAGGGCACCCTCGGTACAAGCCGCCCTGTGTCTCGTGCGGGTATTGTCATAGTCCAGCTTCATAAGGTTAGGATATATAACGCGGAGCTTTGAAACGGCGTCCGGAATATCTTCTTCGTCCGTCAGTATCACGCGGATATAGGAATCACGCGCGATCTTATCATAATAGCTTTTTGCAGTAAGCATATCATAGGTCCCTCTTATCTCGATAAGGTCCCTGTACGGAGTAAGATCTACAGTATCTATGTCAAGACTGCCTTTTTCACGGAGAGTGACAACGGAAACCGACTTTTCGAAAGCGGCTTCTGAAAAAGAGTATTTGAGCGGTGTTCCGCAGTATCTGATATTGGGAGAAATAACTGTCTGAGCGGTATGGATATGCCCGAGAGCGACATAATCAAAGGCAGAGAAAACGCTGCCGTCAATATTATCCAGGCCACCTACCGATATTTCTTCGGAATCGGATCTTGCTGCTCCTGTGACAAACTGATGCGCAACGAGAATATTTCTCTTTGCCGTATCGATATTCATCTTTTCTACGGCGAGACGTACAGCGTCCGTATATGACTCTATGTTTTCTTCCGGGAACGCCGCCCGAACGTGTGCCGGCTTTATGAACGGAAGCATGTAAATATTGACTTTACCATACTCATCTTCCATGACAAAAGGCTTCACATCTCCGTTATAGACCGGCGATATGTGGATGCCGCTCGCATCGATCAGACGGTTTCCGAAGGCAAGTCTTTCCGGCGAGTCGTGATTTCCGCTGATAACAAAAACGCGGATATTCCTTTTTGAAAGTCTGACCAGGAAATCATCAAACAAAACTGTCGCTTCGGTCGAGGGAAATGATTTGTCATATATATCTCCCGCGATCACGACGCAATCGGGTCTTTCATCATCGATTATTCTAATAATTGTTCTAAGGATATACTTTTGATCTTCAATAAGCGAAAACTCATTGAGTCGTTTTCCTAAATGCAAATCGGAAAGATGGATTAGTTTCATATATGTTTCTTTTTATGATAGTTCAAGCACAAGCGTCACGTCTTCGTTTTCCAACAATTCAACAATTTCATTCTCCGGAAGGTCTATTTTACCAAGCCTCGTATATGACCATTCGCTGCCCTTATAAAAGATCACTATATGATTTCCTTCATACAAAACTACGTCCCCCGGAGAGGTTTTCATATTTTCATCGTCGCAGGCGATAGGTCTTCCAAACGGCCCCACCTGTTCAAATCCGCCGTATCTGGTCATCTGAATCTCCGGCCTGTCTGCCGCCATTTTTTTCAGGGCTTCAACAGAAGGGTTGTCTTCCCATATTACGGGGATCTCGTTTCCGTTTATAAGCATGATAAGGTTTTTGTCTTTTATTTCAGCCTGCATGTCTTCTTTTTCTCCCGAAATACTTTCCATTTCTGTCTTTCCGCATCCGATAACAGCTGCAGTAAGTACCGCTACAATAAAAAATGCCGCACATTTTTCAATAATGTTTCTGATTTTCATTTGATGCACTCCAAAGTGTTATGCTTTCGTCAGCTCATAGCTCATATCAAGCATATCGGTCAAAACATCCGCAGGAACCGAGCCGTTAAGAATAACGGAATTCCAATGGGTCTTATTCATATGATATGCCGGAAGAACAGCCGGGTATGCGTCTCTTAAGACTTCCTTCCAGCCCGGGTCGCATTTCATGTTCACCCATATTTCCCCATTTCTTTCAAAGATCCAGGCAAAGCCCTTTTTCTTTTTGTCTCTGTGCCTTATCACACACCAGCCCGTATCTTCGAAAGGATAATCCTCATAAACCTCCGGATATGCCAGGCAAAATTTTACTATTTCTTCTTTTGTTTTCATTTACTACTCGCTGATATTACCGCGCACAACTTTTCCTATATTCCAAAGCGCCGCAGCCTTTTTTGCGGCTTCCTCTCGGTCTTTGATTTTTGCATATTCGCTGGCCGCTGTCTGTGAACCGCAATCCGCGCATACTACGTACCAGCAGAATCCGCCTTCTTCTTCAAGTATTCCTGCGCCCCCGCAATACGGGCAATCCTGAAGATCGATCGTTTCAAACAGATTCATATTTCACCCTCTTTTTGTATGATGTTGTTATTATATCATCCGGCAGCCGATAATAACAATTCTTTTAGTTTTTTTGCAGAAAAAAGAGCCGCCATAAGGCGGCTCTCCCGGATATATATGTTATATCAGATTTTAACTTTTGTTCCGTTGAATGCGGTAACAGCAGTATTGGGCTTGTTTCCGAGAAGTATAAGCTCTGCCAGATTTGTGCAGTTGTTGAATGCATAGTTTCTGATAAGAGTTACACTTGCGGGAAGCGTAATGCTGGTGATAGACGTGCACTTGCCAAAGGCATTGATTCCGATGTTCTTAACGCCGCTGCCGATAGTAACGGTCGCAGCATTGGAGCATTCCATGAATGCATAGTTACCGATGCCGGTAATGGTATCTTCGATTTCGATAGCAGTGATCTGCTCTCTGTACTGATACCACGGAACCTTGGTCTTGCTGCCATAGCTGGTGATAGCTCCGATACCGCCGATATGAAGTACTCCGTCATAAATCTTCCAGGAAGTAGTATATCCGCAGTTTCCGCCGAAGGTCTCGTCAGCTTCGGAAGTGCCGGCCCAGTACATAGCTCCGCCGTATCCGTGCTTGTTGAAAGCTGCCCATGAATCGTTTTCAGGATAAACAGCCTTTGTTACGATACCGTTGAAAGCGTAGTTGCCTACTTCGGTAGGAGCTTTTGTGCTTGTGAATACAACAGTGCTTAATGCAGAGCACTTATTGAATGCATAGTTTCTGATAGTGGTAAGTCCTGAAGAAAGGGTGATCGACTCAAGGCTCTCGCAGGTCGAGAAAGCGTTAACGCCAAGTCCCCTTACCGTATCAACCATTTCAACGCTGGTCGCATTTATGCAGCCCATGAAGGTGTAGTTGCCGATGTAGGTGATTCCGTCAAGGATCTTGATGTTTTCGATTTCTTCAGCATACTGAGCCCAAGGGGTCTCATTCTTGGAGCCGTAGCTTCTTGTGGAAGCGGTTCCGAGAATGGTAAGAGTCTTGTCATAGTATTTCCAGCTTGCGGTAGGTCCGCTTACGCCGCCTACAGCACCAACTTCATCAGAGCCGATCCAGTAAATGGATCCGCCGAAGCCTCTGAAATTAAATTCCGACCAAGACTGGCTTGAAGGGAAAGTAGCTTTTCCGGTAACTTCATTGAAAGCATAATTTCCTACAGAGGTAGGAGCGGTAGTTCCGGCAAAATTGATGGTTCTGAGGAATCCGCATTTACTGAAAGCGTAATTTGTGATTGTGGTTACGCTTGCAGGAATGGTAATGGTTCTAAGCTTCGAGCAGGTCGAGAAAGAGTTGAGCGCAAGTGTGGTAACAGTGTTGGGAAGCGTAACAGAAGTAACGTTTTCGCACTCCATAAAGGCGTAGTTTCCTACTCTTGTGATTCCTCCTTCAACAACAACTGTCGTAAGATCTGCTTTGTAATCTTTCCACGGAACGTCCGCTTTGGTGGCGTAGTTGGTCATAGCGCCTGTTCCGTAAATGGTGATGGTGTCGCCTTCGATCCTCCAGAAAGCATTAGGTCCGCAGGTTCCGGTGATCTCTGCAGGAGGCTCTACAACAGGCTCTTCAACAGTAACGGTGTACTGTGCGGTCTGTCCGTGGTAGCTGAGCGTGATCGTATGGGTTCCGACGGAAGTATCCGTCTCGTCATATATGAAAGCAAGCTCGTCGTTTGCCATCATATCGGCCAGATCGTCCTGATCGGTGAATGTCTGAGACGTTCCGTCATCATAGTTCACAGTGAACTGAAGTCCGGTATAATCGGTGGGTGTAAATACGGTAGCTCCATTTACTTCATAGAAGTAATCCGTCTCATCCGTAACATAAACCTTTGTGGGGGCATTGTCGATGACAACGCTCTCAACAACCGAGAACTCGTCCGGAGGAAGATTGATTCCGCCGTCGCCGTCTTCAGCAAGCACGATCTGCGCGCTTCCTATCACCATGGTAAGCGCAAGCAGAAAAGATAAGAGTTTTCTGATTGATTTCTTCATTTTTTTGACCTCTTTGCAAAAGATGATAACATAAAACTGTGGTTAGTATATCATACTTACTAACGCCGGTAAAGAGCATAAATCACACTCTTTAAAAAAAAATGAAATATTGTCATTTATAAATTAAAAAGTGTGATTATTTTTCGGCAAGATATGCATTGATATCAGAGAGCAGCTTGTCCTCATCCATTGCGTGAACCATGCATGCTTCAGCCAGTGTTTCAGCCTGTGAAGCGGGACATCCGACGCAGTGCATCCCCGCGTTCATCAGTATCGGAGCGATTCCGATATCTGCGCTCAGTATTTCACCGATCGTCATGTCTTTTGTGATTGTCATAATAATACCTCCGGTTTGTTATCGGCTTACTACGCCGTTTTTTATGTTGTATCCGACGCCGTCTATAAATACGGTTCCGGTAAACGTGTTCATCCACCTGCCGTCTTTATAATATCTTGTATTATTTGATTCGGCAAGCCCCGTAAAATGGAAATTTATGATCCCTTTTTCGACTCTGTATCTGTAATACCCTTTTCCGGCATTAAGTCTTGTCATATCAGTGGCAAAGCCGGACGTGGTATCCTGAAATTTTCCGTAGCGGTAATACCTCCATACCCCGTCAACCTTGTAAAGGCCTTCGTAATTTGTATCTACCGTTCCGTTTTTAACATAATACTCATATTTTGAGGCAAGATTATGTGTGTTGTTACAGTACCCCGTATATGTATTCATCCATCTGCCGTTTTCATAATACCTTGTATTTCCCGTCTCGGCCATTCCGGTGAAATGGAAATTTATCAATCCTTTTTCGACTCTGTAGCGGTAAATATTGTGGGTAGTCTTGAACCTGGTCATGTCCGTGGCAAAGCCCGTCGTGGAATCCTGGAATTTTCCGTAGCGGTAATATCTCCATACCCCGTCAACCTTGTAAAGGCCCTCAAAATCTGTATCTATCAGGCCGTTTGTTATGCGCCACTGGTAGTTTTTCGCTGTATCGCCGTTTGTATTGAAATATCCGTTATAATTTTTTTGCCAGACGCCGTTGATGACATACCAGCTGGATCCGTCATATTCAACCATACCGGAATAATCGCTTTGAAAAATACCTTCATAGTAATAATAGCTGTTTCCCCGGTTGCCCTGTTTGATCCCTGTAAAAAGCGTATCTTCCGTTTTTTCGGACGAGGCCCTTACAGACAGCCAGATATAATATACCCCCATGTCGAGCTTGTATTCCATCCATCTGACGTTGCCGCTTTTGAGCTTAAATCCGCCGGCAGAGGCAAGCGATTCCAGATATGCGAGGCCGTTTGTGTTGAGCTCGGCAGATATTTCGTTATATGCCTCTAAGGTAACGCAAAAAGGAATCCAATAACAGCCTTCCCCATGCATCCTGTAATAGTCCTCGGACATTTTTTTAAACGCGGAAAGGGAAGTAATATCCGCCGCTCTAGGCGATCCTTCCGGATCTTCGAGATTGTCAAGATATGCGGAGACTTTAAGCTTTCCGTAAAAATCTCCGAAGGTATCTTTGTCGCACAGCTGCGGCATGCAGCCGCAGTCTTTGTCATATGCGTGATAGCCTTCCAGGAGTCCTTCGGTAAGGAGTTCTTTCTGCGTCATATTAAAAAACGAATAATCTATCCTGTTGAAATCAAGCGGCGAACCGTTGGAGTCGGTTTCTCCGAACAGGTCGTCCCACGTAATATCAACTCCGTAAAAATCTCCCTGTATTTTTACTATATTCCATGCATGAACACCCGACGACTCGCCGATGCTCGCAAATCCGAAGGCGTAGTAGCACGGTATCTTCGCCCTTGTCATCAGATATTGAAAGGTCCTTGCATACCCGGCACAGATAACGTTCTTTTTTGCGAGGAAATTGAAAATGGTCAGATCAAGGTATGTTTCTTCTTCCTCCGGATCCCACTCTGCGTCAACGTTTCCTCCGAGATTGAATTTGTAATCTTCCCAGTTGTAAGACAGATCCTTGGCAAGCGTATCGTGAATCTCCTTTTCGATCACGTAATCAGTCGCATTGCTGACGCCTTTTAGCAATTTGTCGGCTTCGCTTTCAATAAGCGCGATGTTTTTTTCAAGAGTGTCAAGGCTTAACTGCCCGTTTAGCCTGTCGCCGCCGGTATATGCATATTTGTTGTAATTGATATTTACCTTTATGACTTTTCCGGTATGAGAGTCAATGAAACGGGTTCCCTGTACGTTCATATCCTCTCTTCCGTACCAAAAGTATTCCGGATGATCGTAAGTTATCGAAGTAAGAACCTCCGCCGCCTCCGTCAGGCTGACCGTGCCCGAGAGATAAACGGTTTCGTTCAGACTTTCTATTGCACTGCAGATCGTATTGTAATCGTTTTTCTGATCCTCTGTCAGATTCGCGTAGTAAACATAATTCTCACAGTACCGCGCTTCCTCGTCGGCAGTTCTCTCCGCAGCAAAAAGATCTCCGGGGAGCAGCAAAAAGCACAGCGCAATAGCCGCCGCGATAAGTATTACATGGATACTGTCAAACCTTTTGTTCATGTATTTTTTTCGATCAAAAATCAGTCTCTTCTGAAAATGTCCCTGGTATAAACTTTGTCTGATACGTCATCCAGACACGCGTCAT
The DNA here is from genome assembly GCA_002369255.1 of Lachnospiraceae bacterium UBA3774. Classification (GTDB taxonomy): domain Bacteria; phylum Bacillota; class Clostridia; order Lachnospirales; family Lachnospiraceae; genus UBA3774. The sequence goes on along the minus strand of DFFO01000079.1, from coordinate 6,608 downwards.
ACCTGTTTGCTATAATGCTGTCACTCTGTTTTTTGAAGCTCTCAAGGTCGTTGACGACAAGCGAGCCGAAAAACGTATCTCCGTCATTTAACGTTGGCTCATAAATGATGACTGTCGCGCCTTTTGCCTTGATGCGTTTCATTATCCCCTGTATTGAGCTCTGCCTGAAATTGTCGGAATTGCTCTTCATGGTCAGGCGGTAAACGCCCACAATGATTTTCTTCTCGCAGCTTTTGCTGTACTCGCTGTTCGCTCCGTAATATCCGGCCATTTCAAGAACTCTGTCCGCAATAAAATCTTTTCTGGTACGGTTTGATTCCACAATCGCTTCGATAAGATTTTCCGGAACGTCCTCGTAATTTGCCAAAAGCTGTTTTGTATCCTTGGGGAGGCAATATCCGCCATATCCGAAAGAAGGGTTGTTGTAATGGGAACCGATCCTCGGGTCAAGTCCGACTCCGTCGATGATATCGCGTGTGCAAAGGCCCTTCATCTCCGCATACGTGTCGAGCTCGTTGAAAAAAGCAACTCTGAGCGCAAGATAAGTGTTTGCAAAAAGCTTTACCGCTTCCGCTTCGGTAAATCCCATAAACAGCGTCGGGATATCAGTCTTTATCGCGCCCTCCGCCAGCAGATCCGCAAAGTCGCGGGCAGCCTTTACGATTTTTTCATCTTCCGGGTCGATCCCTACGATGATGCGGCTCGGATAAAGATTGTCATAAAGCGCTTTGCTCTCGCGTAAAAATTCGGGACTGAAGATAATGTTCCTGCTTCCGGTCTTTTTACGGATGCTTTCGGTATATCCCACGGGGATCGTGGATTTGATCACCATCACCGCGTCCGGATTTGCTTTCATTACAAGATCTATCACCGACTCGACAGCGCTCGTATCAAAAAAGTTTTTCTTGCTGTCATAATTTGTCGGGGCGGCTATGATCACAAATTCCGCGTCGCCGTATGCCTTTTCACCGTCCAGCGTCGCTTTAAGATCCAGCTCCTTTTCCGCGAAAAACTCTTCTATCATTTCGTCCTGAATAGGGCTTTTGCGGTTGTTTACCATTTTAACCTTTTCAGGCACCACGTCTACGGCTGTGACGCTGTTATGCTGGGCAAGAAGGGCCGCCAGCGACAGACCCACGTATCCGGTACCTGCTACTGCGATTTTTCTTTTCATCTTTTTCTCCAAATCAATTCTTAAAAATACTGTTTACGCTGACCGCTTTTCTCTGATCCGTCGTCCGCAGGAATATGAAAGCGCTCCCAAAAATGCTCCCATTGCGTTCATGAGCAGATCGTCAGCCTGTGCATAGCCTGTCGAAAAAACGTACTGCAAAATCTCTATAGCAAGAGAAAAGCCAAGCGAAAAGGCTACCGTTACAGCAATCGGTCTTCGCTTTTTGTCGGCAATAAGGGCAGACAGCAAAAAACCGACCGGCAAAAACATCAGCAGGTTTTCGAGCATTTCCGAAAGGACTGCCGCCGGCTGCGGTGAATCCGCGAGCCTTTTAAACGGTATGGGCAAAATACCTCTGTAATACTTTTCACGCAGCACAAGCGTCAGATATATGATAAGCGCGATTGCGACGATCAGCGTCCCAAGGCAAAGCCCCCTCCACGCTTTTTTGCCGGAAAGAAACGCAGTTGCAAGAACGAGCAGCAGCATCAATAATAAAACCGCCGCCGTCAGCAATCCGGGATCAAAATGATAAACTATTCCCGCATAATCATTGCTTTCTATCATAACAGCCCCAGATCCTGCCTCATTTCTTTTATTTCATCATCTGACACTTTGCCGCCTTTGATCATCGTCCTGATCTCATCTCCCGCCAGGCTTTGACGGGGCCTTAGCAGGATCCTGAACCAACGCACTACCTGGAACAGAGGCGTTAGCGCCGGATGCTTTCCGATCACGGGATAGATCAGTTTTAACCTTTTGTACGGAGTAAAAATCCTTGTGAGCAAATATCTTGCCCGTCCTCCGGCTTTTTGACTGCCATACTGCACGCGCTGCTCCGTTGTCCCGAAGATCCCTCCGGAAAGCACGAGCTTTTCCATAGTCAAAAGTGCGGGACTTGTAGGTCTGTTTGCGTTCATCCAGATATCGGAGAGCTGTTCTACGGCTTTTGCAAAACGCGCAAGTCCTCCGCCCTCAAGATATTTTTCTCTTTCCTTACGGGTCTCTTCGGAAGCGTCCCGGTTTAGGAGCCATGTATCCGCAAAAAATCTGACTCCTATGCCGCCTTTTTCAAAATGCATGAGCATGTGCAAAATATGATGATAATAAAACCAGCCATCCGACATCTGATATTCCATGCCGCCTTGCACAGGGCAAGCAGCGCTCTTCCAGATGTCGTCCACTACGTCTGCGGCTTTGTAATCATGCTCGTCCATTAGCGCCCGGTGGAGCTCTATCTTGACTTTCTTTTCAGTAATAAATTCATAATGGTGTTCGCACTCTCTGCCTTTTTCAAAGCGTGCGTCGCCGCCGAACACGTCAACCGCTTTTTTATAATCCTCTTTGCGAACCAATATATCAACGTCGCTGCTCGTACGCATCCATCTTTCCGGATAAAGCTTATTTATAACGACGCCCTTGAGCGGGATATAGGGGATCCCGGCTTTGGCAAGCAGCTCTTTTGCCATGGAAAACGCATAATCCGTCCTTGCTCCGCGTCTTATGGCTTTGAGGTATTTCTGTTCCATTAAAGAGCCCACCTGAAAGCTCTCAATTTCAATTTTTGCCTCGCTCAGCGCATAATATACCAGATGACACAGGTCATGTCTGTCCGCAAGCCGATACAGCCCGTCCGCATCCTCTGCGGAAAGCGAAATGCCGTCCGAAGGTTTTCCCGTTACGGCCGAGCTTATAAGTTTTAAAAATAGTTCTTCTACCCGTGTAATCATTTGTCAGAACACTAATTATACTACAAAACGGTCAAAAATACATCGTGGCCTGCGGTCTTTTCGCTCGTCTCCTTAAATTTTCAAGGAGCAGCATTGTTCCATGCTGCTCCTTGAATCTGATGTATCTGCCTTTTCTGTCAGAATATGATGATCGGAAGATCTATTCCTCTGATGTGTCCGCATTCATTGCAGCTGTTGTCGCTGTTGCTTGAATATACGTGAGACGAAACGTCGGTCTTTGCGCCGCAGTTTATACACTCATGCCAATGCTGCGCAGAATCCTCGGACCAGCCTGTCTTAAATACGTGCTCAGTCTTTTGAATGATCAGCTCGTCTTCGGATATCTCAGTCTCTCCCTCTGCGTCAGAGAAGAATCTGCCGCAAACAGAACACTCCCAGTGCTCTGCTTCTCCGCACTGCCTGCACGTAGGCTCCGTTTTCCCTACGTAAAAGAGCGATGAACTGTCAATATGCTCTCCGTTATCTTCAAAAGTGACCTTGCCGTCAAATACAGCTGCAGATATCTCCTCCCACTGCTGTGAGCAGGGATGTTCGAGTTTCACCGTCGCGCCTCTAAACGCCGTCGTCGCAATATCGGGCGCCTCGCCCTTAAAAACTACGCGGTTAAGCGAGCTGCAATTGTAAAATGCATAGATATTAAGCTTTGTTAAGGCCGCGGGAATGGTGATTTCCTTCAGACCGGTGCAGCCTGAAAATGCGCACGTGCCAATGGTCTTTAAGCCCTCCGGAAGAGCGATGTCATTGACGTTTTTCAGATCCGCAAAGGCATAGTTTCCGATACCGGTGATATTGCCGCCGATTTCCACGGTCTCTATCTCGCCGGCATATTCATGCCAGGGAACGTCATTTCTTGAAGAATAACTCTTGATGGCTCCACTGCCGGTGATGCTAAGAATTCCGTCATTTAAGCTCCATTTAGCTTTGGTTCCGCACGCGCCTGAAAGATTGATCCAATAGTCGCGCTCTCCCACCGTAAATCTTGTCGCAACGCCCGAAAACGCGCTGGCGGAAATATCCGGCAGTTCGTCCGCTTCAAATACAACGCTGACAAGACTTTCGCACTTATAAAAAGCATAGTTTTTTATTGACGCAACTTTCTTTGGAATATTGATCCTTTCGAGTGAGGAACAGCCCGAAAAAGCACAGATACCAATGTTTTCGAGGCTTTCCGGAAGAACTATCCCGGTAAGGGAAGTGATCCCCGAAAGGGCGTAATTGCCAATGCTGTAAATACCTTCCCCGACGATGATGCTTTCTATCTCTCCGGCATATTTATACCACGGAACGTCAGTCTTGCTTCCGTAACTTCTGACGGCTCCCGTGCCTGACAAAGTCAGTATCCCGGCGCAGTACTCCCATCTGGTCCCCGCTCCGGCGCTTCCTCCGTCAGTTTCCTGAACAGCTGCGGAAACACTTTGTGATAGCATTACTATAACAAGTGAAAAAGCAACTGCGATATGTCTTATGTGTTTTTTCATCGAAAGTGCTCCTTTTGATATATTTGAATTATTTTATCATAAAAAATCAATAATACAAACTAATCCGCCAATTCCTAATAATCGAAAGCAGGCCGGTATTTACGGCAATAACGCGTCAAAGGAAATTAATTCCGTTCTTTTTGCATGTTTTTATCATTTCTTCGGGCCATACGGAATTTTGAACCTCTCCGATATGTGCCTTTTCAAGCAGGAACATGCAAAGTCTGCTCTGTCCTATGCCTCCTCCGATAGTGAGCGGCAGCGTGCCGTCGGCTATCATCTTGTGGTAATCATACTTCATGCGGTCATTTGCGCCGCACTCTTCAAGCTGAGTTTTAAGCGAATCGGCGTCAACCCTTATTCCCATTGAAGATATCTCGAATGCGTCGCTAAGAACCTCGTCCCAGAAAATAATATCTCCGTTGAGTTCCCAATCGTCATAATCCGGTGCGCGGCCGTCGTGACGTTCGCCGTTTGAAAGGATCTTTCCTATCTGCATTAGAAATACAGTCTTTTTCTCTTTTGCGATCGCTCTTTCACGTTCTTTGGCGCTTAAGTCAGGATATCTTTCGAGAAGCTCCTGGGTGGTGATAAAATAAGGCTCCTCGCAGATCTTCGCGCCGAGAGCCGGATAACGCATCCTGACCTGTCTTTTTGTATAAACGATCGCTTTTACTATGGACTTTACGGTATCTTTAAGATATTCAACGGTTCTTTGCTGTCTTGAAATGACCTTTTCCCAGTCCCACTGATCTACGTATATGGAATGGATATTGTCCATGTCATCGTCGCGGCGGATAGCATTCATATCTGTGTAAATACCTTCGCCCACGCTGTAGCTGTAACGGTAGAGCGCCATTCTTTTCCACTTGGCGAGTGACTGAACCACTTCCGCTTCGCTGCCGTCAAGCTTTATGTCAAAGTCCACTTTTCGCTCAACGCCGTTTAAATCGTCATTTATACCGCTGTCCTTACGAACGATCAGCGGAGCGGTGACCCTGTCGAGAGTAACCGCGAAGGCGAGGGCCTTTTGAAACGTGTCCTTGACAAACTTGATCGCATGCTGAGTCTCTCTGAGAGTAAGCGCAGATCTGTAGTTCTCCGGAATAATCAACTTTGCCATAATCATTTCCTCCTTTTACAAACTTCCCTTTATTTTTTTACGAAATAATCAGCGTATTCCTCCGACCGTTCTCGGGAACATGATCACGTCTCTGATATTCGAAACTCCTGTGACGTACATGATAAGCCTTTCAAAGCCAAGGCCAAAACCCCCGTGAGGGACCGAACCGAAGCGTCTAAGATCAATATAATCGTTGTAGAGGTCCATATTCATCCCGCGCTCACGCATTGCCGCCGTGAGCTTGTCAAGGTCCGCCTCCCTCTCGCTTCCGCCTATAATCTCTCCTACGCCGGGAACCAGCAGATCTACCGCGGCGACCGTTTTGCCGTCGGGGTTCTGTTTCATATAAAACGATTTGATCTCCTTCGGATAGTCTGTTACAAATACTGCTCTTCCGAACACTTTTTCCGAGATATATCTCTCATGCTCCGTCTGAAGATCGAGCCCCCACTTTACCGGGTATACGAACTGTTCTCCCGATTCTTCGAGCAGCTCGATCGCTTTTGTATAAGTGACCGTGGCAAAATCGTGCGAGATCAGATCCTTTAATCTGTCGATGAGACCGTTTTCGAAATGTTTGTCAAAAAACGCCATTTCATCGGGGCATTTTTCAAGCAGCGTCCCGATCACGTGTTTTACCATATCCTCCGCGATCTCGATAACGTCGGGAAGCTCGGCAAATGCAATTTCGGGCTCAACGTGCCAGAACTCTGCAAGATGCTTGGGGGTATTTGAATTTTCCGCACGAAAACTCGGACCGAAGGTATAAATCTTGCCCATAGCCATGGCCGCCATCTCTCCTTCAAGCTGTCCCGAAACGGAGAGCCCCGCTCTCTGCCCGAAAAAGTCGTTCGAATAGTATTCGTCTTCGTTTTTGTACTTGTCCGAATAACCGATAGTGGTTACCTGGAACATTTCGCCCGCGCCTTCACAGTCGCTCCCCGTGATCAGAGGCGTATTTACGTAAACATAATTTCTTTCCTGAAAATATGAGTGGATGGCCTGCGCAAGAACCGAGCGCACGCGCATAACGGCGTTGAAAGTGTTCGTTCTGCCGCGAAGATGAGGCATGGTGCGAAGGA
>DFFO01000060.1 GCA_002369255.1 Lachnospiraceae bacterium UBA3774 | reverse complement strand
GGAACCGTGACCATAGACGGCGAGACATACAGGATCAAAAACGGAACCGTAATAAAATAAAAGCGAGGTTTGATAAATGACGAAAGTACGTACCAGATATGCGCCGAGTCCTACGGGAAGAATGCACGTGGGAAATCTGCGCACGGCGCTTTATGCATATCTGATCACAAGACACGCAGGCGGAGATTTTATCCTCAGGATCGAAGATACCGACCAGGAAAGATATTTTGAGGGCGCGGTGGATATTATATACCGCACTCTTCAAAGCACCGGTCTTGATTATGACGAAGGCCCGGACAAGGAAGGCGCGGTAGGCCCTTATGTTCAGTCAGAGCGCGTAAAGACCGGCATTTATATGAAATATGCCAAAGAGCTTGTCGAAAAGGGCGAAGCATATTATTGCTTCTGCGACAAAGAACGTCTTGAACAGCTTCACGCACAGGCAAAGGACGGAGAAGTGGCAAAATATGACAAGCACTGTCTTTCTCTTTCCAAGGAGGAAGTGGAGGCAAATCTTGCCGCCGGAAAGCCTTTTGTCATAAGGCAGAATATTCCTGCAACGGGAACCACGACTTTTCACGATGAAATATATGGAGATATCACAGCTCCCAATGACGAGCTTGACGACATGGTGCTTATCAAGTCGGACGGATATCCCACTTACAATTTTGCAAACGTAATAGACGATCATCTCATGGGCATAACCCACGTAGTCAGAGGAAATGAATATCTTTCGTCCGCGCCGAAATATACCAGGCTGTATGCCGCTTTCGGATGGGACGAGCCGGTCTACGTTCATTGTCCGCTTATTACGGATGAAGAGCACAAAAAGCTGTCAAAGAGAAGCGGACATTCCTCGTATGAAGACCTGATAGAGCAGGGTTTTGTGAATGAAGCTGTAGTGAATTTTGTCGCGCTTCTTGGCTGGAGCCCGGAGAACAATCAGGAAATAATGAGCAAAGAAGAGCTGATAAAGGCTTTTGACTACCGCAAGATAAACAAATCGCCCGCGGTGTTTGATATACAAAAGCTTCGCTGGATGAACGGCGAATATATCAAAAATATGCCGGAAGACGAGTATCTTCAAAGGGCGGTGCCGGAAGTCAAAAAAGCGGTCAGTAAAGATTATGACTGCGAAAAGATAGCTATGCTGCTAAAAAGCCGTATAGAAGTTTTCCCTGATATTATCCCGGCAATTGACTTTTTTGAAGAGCTTCCGGATTACGATATAGAGATATATACTCACAAAAAAATGAAAACAAATTCGGAAAATTCGCTCGAAGTCTTGCGCGAGCTGCTTCCGGAATTTGAAGCGACTGACGATTATTCGTTTGAGGGTATTCAAAAGCTTCTTACAGATTATATTGCAAAAAAAGGTATTAAAAACGGACAGGCGCTTTGGCCTGTGCGTATAGCCGTGTCGGGAAAGCAATCCACTCCGGGCGGCGCATATGAGATTATGGAAATACTCGGGAAAGAGGAGAGCCTTCGCCGTATCAGGATCGGCATTGAAAAGCTCGCAAAGTAAATGCTTTTAAACAGACCGCAGCAGCTTGCGGTCTCGCATGGAGACGGCCCCGCGCTGATAATAGCGGGGCCGGGATCCGGCAAAACCACTGTCATAAATCAAAGAGTCAAGACCCTTATTAATAGCGGTGTATCGCCCGACAATATTCTTGTGATCACATTCTCAAGGGCAGCCGCAAGGGAAATGCACAGACGATTTGAATATCTTGCCGCAGGCTTCTTGCCGGTTACCTACGGGACTATGCATTCTGTTTTCCTCTCTATCCTGTCAAAAGAGACCGGAATAAAGAGCTCGGATATCATTTTGGATAACGATCGTTATCATATCTTAAGAAAAATATTAATGAAAACCGAAAACAGCTATGATGAAAGCGATGAGCGCGTAAGTGCGCTGATCGACGGGATCGGGCGCATAAAATCAGGCTGCGCGTACGCCGGCAAAGATAGCGCGGTGATATTTAAAGAGTATCAGCGCGAGCTTAGGCGCCTCTCCAGGATCGACTTTGACGATATAATCCTTCTTACCCGAAAACTGTTTTCTGAAAACAGGGCATGCCTAAAGCGCTGGAAGGACAAATACAGATATATTCTTGTTGATGAGTTTCAGGACGTAAATGCCGTTCAATATGATGTGATAAAAATGCTTGCGGGTAAAGACGGGAATCTTTTCGCGGTCGGTGACGATGACCAGTCAATTTACGGATTTCGCGGCGCGGATCCGAAAATAATGCTTCGGTTTCCGCAGGATTTCCCGGGTTGCAGGATCATCACGCTCAGTACCAATTACCGCTCCGGAGAAGAAATCGTTTCTGCTGCGGGAAGGCTTATTTCCAACAATAAAGCCAGATACAAAAAAGAACTGCATGCGAGCAGAACTTTCGGGCCGACGCCCGCAATCAAGCGTTTTGGCGATGCGGCAAAACAGACGGATTTTATAATAAATACAATGCTCCGTCTAAAAAAAGAAGGCCTTCCGTACGAAGAAATGGCTGTTTTATATAGAACGATGTCTTTTTCTGCAGGCCTTGTAAGCGCATTAAAAAGAGAAGGGATCCCTTTCCGTCTTGAAAAACCCGGCAGGAGTCCTTTTTCTCACTGGATATTTGAAGACATTTTGTCATATATGAGAATCCTCCTCGGCGGAAGGTGCCGAAGCGATTTTTTGAAAATCCTGAACAGGCCGCAAAGATATCTTAGGAGAGAATTGTTTTTTGAGGAAACGGTTGATCCACGGATAGTTTTGACGCGTGCAAAAAATGCATATGAATACAGGCGCATAAAGGAATTTTTTGAAATGATCGAAAAAGGAAAGAGGCTTTCGCCTTTTCCCGCGATACGTTTTATCAGAAAAAGTCTCGGATACGACGAGTACCTTGCGGCATATTCTGATCGGATAAAAAAACCGCATGGCGAGCTTTTTTTAGTTGCAGATGAGATAGAAGACTGTGCGATCGGAGAAAAAGATATACGGCGCTTTATTGAAACTACGCTGTCTTTGAGGAACGATATTCCGGACAGGAGCGATGCCGGCGTTCGCGGCGAGGGCGTATGTATCTCGACCATTCACAGGTCGAAAGGTCTTGAATACGGAGCCGTTTTTATCCCGGACGCCTTTGAGGGCCATATCCCGGATAAAAAGGCGCTCCTTCCGGAAGAAATGGAGGAAGAACGCCGTCTGTTATATGTGGCTATGACGAGGGCAAAAAGCTTTGTCTTTATATCTTATGCGGAAAAAAGACGGAGCAAAAACACTCCGCCTTCAAGATTTTTGTATGAATTGCAAGACGCCGCAGATCAGTCTTCCTGAGCCTGTTCCCATTCTATCTCGTCAAGGATTTCGTCAAAACGGTCGGCCACGGTCTCATACTCTTCATCGGATTCGATATTGGTAAGGACCGGCTCGCCATCCTTGTCCTCGGCGAAGCGATACAGATATATATTGTCAAAATCCTCGTCATCACACGGAGCAAGCGCAATATATTGCTGCCCGTCTATGGGAAATCTGACAAGCACGTCGCATTCCATTTCCGTGCCGTCTTCAAGCTCAAGATTGATAGTCAGATCGGTAGCATCAAAGTCTCTCTCTTTCATAAACAACCTCCGTTATACGTTAAATCTGAACAGGATCACGTCGCCGTCCGCAACGACGTAATCTTTTCCTTCTATCCTGATAAGCCCCTTGTCTCTGGCGGCAGCATAAGAGCCGCAGTCAAGAAGCTCTTTGTAATTGACGACTTCGGCTTTTATAAAGCCGCGCTCAAAATCGGAATGAATCTTTCCGGCAGCCTGCGGAGCTTTTGTTCCTTTTTTGATGGTCCAGGCCCTTGTTTCCGTCTCGCCGGCGGTCAGAAAGCTCATAAGCCCGAGCAGATCGTAGCTTGCTGCGATAAGCTTTTCAAGACCCGACTCCGAAAGCCCGAGGTCCGAGAGGAATTCCTTTCGTTCTTCTTCGTCAAGCTCTGCAATTTCTTCTTCTATCTGCGCCGAAATAACGAAAACCCCGCTGCCTTCGGCCGCTGCGATCTCGCGGACTTTTGCGACGTGAGGACTTGACGCTCCGTCGTCTGCAAGGTCGTCTTCAGAGACGTTTGCGGCATAGATCACAGGTTTGTCGGTGAGCAGATTGAGAGAAGAGATAAAAGCCATTTCATCATCATTTTCCGCTTCGAGCGTTTTTGCAGTTTTTCCGCTTTCAAGATGCGCTTTTAGCTTATTTAACGTTTCGAGCTCTTTTTTTGCGGTTTTGTCATTCATCGCGCTTCTTGCGGTTTTTGATATCCTTCTTTCAAGAACCTCAAGATCCGAGAAGATAAGCTCAAGATTAATGGTCTCTATATCACGCGCCGGGTCAACGCTGCCATCTACGTGGATCACGTTTGTATCTTCAAAGCATCTGACCACGTGGATAATGGCATCGACCTCGCGTATATTGGCCAGAAACTGATTCCCGAGGCCTTCGCCTTTGCTGGCGCCCTTTACAAGCCCCGCAATATCGACAAATTCGATCACTGCGGGAGTGATTTTTTTTGACGAATACATATCCGAGAGAAGCTTCAGCCGGAAATCCGGCACTGCTACCACGCCTACGTTCGGGTCTATGGTGCAGAAAGGATAGTTTGCGGATTCTGCACCCGCGCTTGTAAGAGAATTAAAAAGGGTGCTTTTTCCGACATTCGGAAGCCCTACGATACCCAATTTCATAAAATGATACTCCTTTATTATGAAAATGCTGCCGTAACCGGCGTGCTCCGATATTATATAGTATCAGAGGACATTTCTCAATCTTTATTATAACTTAAAATGGAAAACGGGTAAGAGGAAGGCAGCCGTTTTTTTTGTGCCATAAAATATTGCTTTATTTGTAAAAGAATTAAAAAAAATAAGGAAATAATACTTGCAAAACCCAATTTATGCTGATAAAATGGTGGCAAGTTGCATATTTGTTCCATTTTGTGGTGGAAAGTGGAGACCACATCGGTTTTAAGCGAAATTCAAGGACAGCAAGAGATCATGTTCGAAGGAATGCACAGTCACAGCATAGACCAGAAAGGTCGTCTTATCATTCCCGTGCGGTTCAGGGAAAAGCTCGGCGACGAGTTTTTTGTGACCGCGGGTCTTGACGGCTGTCTTATCATTTACGCTCCGAAGGAGTGGAGGGCTTTTGAAGAAAAGCTCGGCGCTCTGCCCACCATGACAAATGCTGACGCAAGAAAACTCCAGAGATTCTTCCTTGCCAACGCCGCAAGATGCGAATGCGACAAGCAGGGCAGAATCATCATCCCGCAGCATCTTCGTGAGCTCGGAGGTATCGAGAGCGAAGTCGTGCTTACGGGACTTGGAACGCGTATCGAGCTGTGGAGCAAGGAAAGATGGCTCGAGGCCGGAACGTATGAAGACATCAATGAAATAGCAGCGAGCATGGCTGATCTCGGAGTCTCGCTATGACACCTTTCCGGCACGTTTCCATAATGCCGGAGGAAGTCCTGGGCGGGTTGAATGTCAGGCCTGACGGCATTTATCTTGACGGAACTCTCGGCGGAGGCGGCCATTCTTTTTTGATAGCGCAGCTTTTAAAAAACGGCAGGCTGATAGGCATTGACCGGGACGCTCAGGCGATAGAAGCCGCAAGAGAGAGACTCAGACCCTTTTGCGACAAAGTCACGATAATAAAAGACAATTATAAGAATGCCGCCGCAGTATTAAATGAGCTTGGCGTTGAAAAAGTCGATGGGATCCTTCTTGACCTTGGAGTTTCGTCACATCAGCTTGACAGTGCAGAACGCGGCTTTTCGTATATGCATGACGCTCCGCTCGACATGCGCATGGATCAGGAAGAAACGGCTACTGCATACGATATAGTAAACGGTTATTCCGAAAACGAATTATACAGACTGATCAGAGATTACGGCGAAGACGGATTTGCAAAAAACATCGCAAAGCATATAGTCGCTGCCAGGGAAAAGGCGCCGATAAAGACCACTTTCGAGCTGTCTGAGATAATAAGCGGCGCGATCCCGATGAAAATCAGAAAAAACGGCGGGCACCCTGCAAAAAAGACTTTTCAGGCAATAAGGATAGAATTAAACGGGGAACTGACCGCTCTTGAAGAAACGATCGACGGCCTGATAGATATGTTAAACCCCGGCGGAAGGATCTGCATAATATCTTTCCACTCGCTGGAAGATCGGATAATCAAAAACGCATTCAGGAAAGCCGAAAATCCGTGCACGTGTCCTCCGCAGCTTCCGGTCTGTATATGCGGAGCAAAACAAAAGGGCAGGATCATCACAAAAAAACCGATTACGCCATCCGAAGATGAATTAAAAAACAACACTAGAGCTAAAAGCGCCAAATTAAGGATATTGGAGAGAGTATAATGGCCAGGCAGGAAACGGAAAACAGATATAATAACAGATATTACGCGCCTTATGTAGGAGGAAGCGCGGTTCCTGAGCGTGCTCCGGAAAGACGCGTAAAAAAACGCACAAGAAGCAAGGCGGAGCCGAGAACCGGTATTGGAACGGCTATTGCCGCGATGCTTCTTTTTGTTGCCGTTTTTTCCATGGTAGCGCTGTTTCTCGGTGCGAGTTCTGAAATGACAAAGCTGCAAAAGACCATTGAAACAAAGGAGCTTGAGCTCAGCGAGCTTAAAGCAAAAAACGAAGCTGCCGAGATCCGTCTCAACAAGTCCATAGATCTTGACGAGATATACAAGGTGGCTACCACGGAGCTTGGAATGGTTTATCCTTCCGACGACCAGGTCATCTATTACAACAGGTCCGATGGAGGCTATGTAAGACAATATGAAGACATACCCGAAGGCTGACGGTGAAAAAAAGAATACTGAAACCAAAGCAGAAAGAATTTTCCGCGGACGGGTTAAAAAAAGACTACTGCCGGTATTTGTTATGCTGGCAGTTCTGTTATGTGCGCTCGTAGGCCGGATTTTTTATATTGTAGCCACATCATCTTCGGACTACGAAACAAAGATACTTGATCTTCAAAGCACAAAATCATCGACTATGCCGTTTCGCCGCGGAACCATTACGGACAGAAACAGCACCGTCCTTGCTACAAGCGAGAGAAAATACAAGATCATACTCGAAGCAAAAAATATTCTTGACGTCAAGGAAAAAGACGGCGTAAAGACATATAACGAAGAAAAGATCACGGAAACCTTAAACGGCCTTACCACGGTCTTCGGCTTTGACGCGCAGGACGTCAGAAACGTCCTTCTTGAAAAAGAAAACAGCTATTATATTCCATACAGCTCCGACATCGACGAAGACAAAAAAGAAGAATTTGAAGCCTACGTTGAAAAAAGAAACGAAGAGTTAAAAAAAGACAAAAAGACTTTTTCCATAAACGGAGTCGTTTTTGAAACGGAATATAAGAGAGTTTATCCTTTCAACGAATTTGCCTGCTCGGTTCTCGGCTTTTCCGGCAAGGATGCGGGCAGAGGAAACTGGGGAATAGAAGAATTTTACAATGACCTTCTCGTCGGCATAAACGGAAAGACGTACAGATCCGTCAATGCGGAAGGCATTTCCGAGTCCACGGTAGTAGATCCGGAGGACGGAAATACTATCGTCAGCACTATCGATTATTCGATCCAGCTTGCGGCTCAAAATGCGATAGACAGCTTTCTTTCGGATCATGACGCGGACAATGTTGCCGCGATAGTAATGAATCCGAAAAACGCGGAGATATTGGCGCTTGCTACTGACAAAAAATTCGATCTGAACAATCCTTCCGATCTTACATATTGTTATACGGCTGAAGAAATAGCCGCTATGACCGACGAGGAAAAAGAAACGGCCCGCTCCATGATGTGGAAAAATTTTGCGGTCGCTGACGCTTATGAACCGGGCTCCACGGCGAAGCCTTTTACTGTAGCCGCCGCCCTTGAAAGCGATCTTGTAAATGAAGAGTCGCACTTTAATTGTACAGGAGCAAAGACGTACGGCTCGGGAGAAGTGACGATCCACTGCAATTCCAGAGAGGGTCACGGAAATATTAATCTTGCCCAGGGGCTGATGTACTCCTGTAACGTAGCGATGATGGACATCGCGGAGCTTATCGGGAAGGATATTTTCACAAAATATCAGCTGATATTCGGTTTCGGACGTCAATGCGGTATCGATCTTCCGGGAGAAACGGCCGGTCTTGTATATCAGGCCGACAAAATGGGAACGGTAGATCTTGCCACAAATTCATTCGGGCAGAACTTCAACGTAAATATGGTTCAGCTCGCGTCGGCTTTCTGTTCGCTGGTAAACGGCGGCAACTATTATCAGCCGCATATAGTCAGACAGATCTTAAACAGCGACGGACAGGTAAAAAAGAACGTAGAGCCCGTGCTTGTGCGCAGAACAGTAAGCAAAGACACGTCGGAATTTATTAAAAACGCATTGTTTGAAACCGTTTCGGCAGGTACTGCAAAGACGGCGATAATAGAGGGCTACAGTATCGGAGGAAAAACCGGAACAGCCGAAAAACAGCCGCGTTCGGACAAAAAATACCTTGTTTCGTTTATAGCTGCCGCTCCGATAGAGGATCCGGAGATCCTGATCTACGTTATCGTAGATAATCCTACCGTGGGCGCGGAGGAAGAGGTAAGTGCAAGGCTTGCCATAGCGATAGAAAAGAATATAATGGAAGCAATTATTCCTTATACAAATATCAAGGCTTCGGATTATAGCGCAGTAAACGCCGAGGCGCTTGGAAACATCTTCGGCGGCGGACCGGAATATACTGACGAAGTGGCCTTGAGCAATATCGAAGGCGAAACCCTGCAGGCCGGCGAAGAAGATGAAGAAAACAACTAAAAAAGAGGACAAAAAATGGCAATTGCGGTAATCGTGACAATAGCATGCTTTATACTTAGCGCATTATTTACAAAGCTTCTGATACCTACGCTGCACAGAATCAAATTCGGGCAGCAGGTAAGGGATGACGGTCCTCAGACTCATCTGAAAAAACAAGGCACGCCTACGATGGGCGGCATAGCTTTCCTCGCGGTCATAATCATAGCGGCAGCGATCGCAGCTTTCTTTAAGCCGAGGATACTTCCCGTGCTCTTTATGACAGTCGGTTTCGGAGCGATCGGTTTTCTTGACGACTATCTGAAGATCGTCAAAAAAAATACCGACGGCCTCAGCGCAAAAAAGAAACTCATTTTACAGTTTGTTTTTATGGCGGCCTTTTGCGTATATATGATGGTCTTTGACATCAACAAAACCTTTGTGCATATTCCTTTTACGGAAACAAGCATAGAGCTTGGCTGGTTTTATCCGGTACTTGCTTTCTTTGTAATCCTCGGAACGGATAACGGTGTAAACTTCACGGACGGACTTGACGGCCTGTGTTCGTCGGTCACGGCTGTTGTAGCAGTATTTATTGCCGCGGCTTCATTTATCAAAAGCGCGGATATAAGCATATATGCAATGATAGTGTTCGGAAGTCTTCTCGGATTTCTCGCCTTCAATTCTTATCCAGCAAAAATATTTATGGGAGATACAGGCGCGCTTGCGCTCGGAGGCTTTGTGTCCGCGTCATTTTTGATGCTCGGAGAGCCGTTCCTTCTTCTGATAGTAGGCTTTGTCTATCTTGCGGAAATCCTTTCTTCGATCATCCAGGTTTCGTATTTCAAAGCGACTCACGGAAAAAGAATATTCAAAATGGCGCCGATCCATCATCATTTTGAACTGTGCGGCTGGTCAGAAACAAGGATAGTGACTGTTTTTACGTCCGTTTCGATCCTGCTTGCGCTCATCGGTTTCGTCGCGCTCTGATTAAAGATTTATGGAAAAATATATTGTTGCCGGATCGGGAATAAGTGGTATAGGTTCTGCGGGGCTGCTTTTGAAAAAAGGCTGCCTTGTTACCGTGTTTGATGAAAACACAAATGCCGGAGAGGAGAGGATAAGGCAGGCTCTTTGCGGCGACAAAAATCTGACCGTCAGGCTCGGGGTCCTTAAAGGTGAAGATATCGACGGTGTAAGGTACTGCGTGATGAGCCCCGGTATCAGCCCGAAAACCGGTTTTGCCGTTATGCTTCAGAGCAAAGGGGTAAAATGCATCAGCGAGATAGAACTCGCCTACCGGTATGAAAAAGGAAAAGTGGCTGCCGTGACCGGAACAAACGGAAAAACCACGACCACGGCATTGCTCGGCGAAATATGCAAAGCCTCCGGCAAAAAGACCATTGTCGCCGGAAATATCGGTCTTGCATATACGTCGGAAGTCGAAAAAAGCGAACATGACAGCATTTCCGTGCTTGAAGTGGCGGGCTTTCATCTGGAGACCATAGATGCCTTCAGACCGTCAGTTTCAGCTATTTTAAACATCACGCCCGATCATCTTGACAGATTCGGTACTATGGAGGCCTATGCCGCCGCAAAATGCCGGATCACCGAAAATCAGACCGAAAATGATACTTGCGTGCTCAATTACGAAGATGACAGACTGCGCGGGCTTTCAAAAACAATATCGCCGAAAGTCTTGTTTTTCAGCAGCAAGAGAGAACTTGAAGAAGGCGCGTTTTTGCGCGGCGAAGATATCGTGATAAAGCTGAACGGGGAGGAAAAAACCTTACTGAATATCCATGATATGCGGCTTCTGGGCGTGCACAATTATGAAAACGTCATGGCGGCCTCGCTTATGGCGCTGAGTCTCGGAATTGATATGGAAACTATAAGAAAGGCTGTATCAGTTTTCAGAGCCGTTCCTCACAGAATAGAATTTGTTGAGGAAAAAGACGGAGTTGTATATTATAATGATTCCAAAGGGACAAACCCCGACGCGTCGATTCGCGCGGTCAATGCGATGATACGTCCGACCGTCCTTATAGCGGGAGGATATGACAAACACGTTGATTTTTATGATTTTGCCTGTGCGTGCAAGGATAAAGTCAAAAAAATGATCCTGCTCGGAGAATGCGCCGGGCAGATAAAAGAGGCTGCGCTTTCGGCGGGCATTAAAGATATTGTGACAGTATCTTCGCTCGGGGAAGCCGTATCAAAGGCCCGGCGTTTTGCGAAACCGGGCGACGCCGTTTTGCTGTCCCCTGCCTGCGCGAGCTGGGATATGTTCAGGAATTACGAAGAAAGAGGAGAGCTTTTCAAAAAGCTTGTGAGAGATAATGGCTGAAGTTACCGATATACCGGTTGACAGACTTCCGGAAGAAAAACCGAAATACAAAAAAGTCAGCAGCCGCGGCATGGTTTTTGCCGTTATTACTCTTGTTGCCTTCGGACTGATAATGATCTACAGCACGACGTATTACAGCCTGTCAAGGACTGATACCGTGATGTATTCGGTATTTGTCAAGGAACTGTTATACGCCCTGATCGGCTTTGCGATAATGATCGCTTTTTCCTTCTTCAGTTACAAAAAAGTGGTGGGGTATCTGCGCATTCCGGCGTATTTGGTCGCTTTTGGCTTTATGTTCCTTACCGAGTTTACAAGTCTTGGAAAAAGCCTTAACTCCAGCACCAGATGGCTCCAGATCGGCCCGATCAGATTTCAGCCGTCGGAGACGGTCAAGCTTGCCATGGTCATCTTTATCGCGGGTTTTTTGTACAAACACAAACGTGATTTCGGAAAAAGATACGCGGCTTTTCTTCCTACGAAGAGCCGTCACGGAGGATTCAGACTTTTTGTTAAAAGACATTTTCCAAACGGTCTTCCTTTCCACAAAAACTTTATGATCCTTTTGATTCTTTTCCTGGTTCCGGAGATAATGGTTTTTAAAAACAATTTAAGCTCCGGCGTCATCTTGTTTTTGATCTACCTTGTGATGATATATCTGGGAAGCAAACTTCAGACAAGGAGAGCAAAGTTCGGAATGTATGCGGTATTTGCGCTCATCCCGATCGCTTATTTTGCCCTGTTTTTCTTTGGTAATACGCTGATACCCATTCTTCAGAAAATCATTTTAAAGGATTATCAGGCAAAGAGGCTTGTGGTTTGGCTAAATCCCGAGGCTTATCCGTCGGACGGCGGCTGGCAGGTTCTGCGCGCGCTTTATGCGCTGGGCTCCGGAGGGCTGTTTGGCAAGGGTCTTGGCAAAAGCGTCATAAAACGGAGTATTTCGCAGGCCGACAATGATATGATCTTTTCGATAATATGCGAGGAGCTCGGGATCGTCGGAGCGCTTTTTGTAATAATACTGTATGCATATCTTATATACAGGATGTACGTTATCGCAAAATATGCCAAAGACAGCCTCGGAACGCTCCTTGTCTCCGGGATTATGATGCATTTTGCGCTGCAGGTAATTGTCAATATCGGTGTTGTCTGCACGCTGTTTCCAAATACCGGAGCGGTGCTTCCCTTTATCAGCAACGGCGGAACAGCGCTTTGGATAAATCTCCTTGAGATAGGTATCGTGCTCAACGTGGCCAAAACTTCTCGGATCAGGATAAACTGATGGCAAAAGACCTTAAAACGTTAAGAATAGATAAATACAGAAAACAAAAAAGAAAAAAAAGCCGTAAAGGGCTTTATATCGCCGCATTTGTTCTTGCGGCTTTTTTGATCATTATAGTGACCGGACTTTTCCTGCAGGTCAGAAAGGTAAGCGTTACCGGGAACGCGTACTATACCGATGAGCAGATGGATAAGATACTGTTTGGTGACGGACAGTCACGCTCGGTGCTCGTGGTTTTTCTGAAAGAATTGCTGCTGCCGCACGATGAGATCCCTTTTGTGGAATCGTACAAGATCAGACCTGACGGGCTCGACGGCATAAAAGTGTCGCTGGTAGTCAAAAGCATGGTCGGCTATGTCGAATTCATGGGAAGCAATCTGAACTTTGACAGGGACGGCATGGTGGTGGAAAGCAGCAAGGACGTATATCCCGACATACCGCGGGTCACGGGCCTGAAAATAAACAGCGTCGTTCTCGGACAGACGCTTCCGGTGGAGAGCAAATCGACTCTCAGCTCCCTGCTTCTGGTCTCGCAATTCTTAAGCTCGACCGCAGTCGAGTGGCAGGGCGAGGACAAGACCCTGATCAACATAGTAGACAGGATTCATTTTGATTCAAACGAAAACGTAAACTGTTATGTGGGAGACATCAGCGTAGTTCTCGGAACCGGATACAACCTCGAGTCAAAACTGCGCGAAATGGCTGATATTTTGCCGTCGCTTTCCGAAAAAAAAGGCGTGCTGCATCTTGAAGGCTTTGACGTTTCCGACGGAAACCGCATTTACCGCTTTGAAGAAAAAGAAGATTTAAATTATTAAAAAAAATATAAATTCTGAAAGAAATGGTTTAATCGCTCTTGCATAATTTATTAAAATGGAATATATTTTAAAAGATTGTTTATGAGATTTTTAGTTAGGAGGAATATAAATTGTTAGAGATCAAACTTGACAAGACTGAAAGCGCTGCAAAGATACTTGTTGTGGGTGTCGGCGGCGCAGGCAATAATGCAGTAAACCGCATGGT
The DNA here is from genome assembly GCA_002369255.1 of Lachnospiraceae bacterium UBA3774. GTDB lineage: Bacteria > Bacillota > Clostridia > Lachnospirales > Lachnospiraceae > UBA3774. The sequence goes on along the minus strand of DFFO01000060.1, from coordinate 7,651 downwards.
TGACAGCGGGATCGAAGGAGTGGAATTCATCGGCATCAATACCGACCGCCAGGCTCTTCAGATGTGCAAAGCTCCGACTACGATCCAGATAGGCGAAAAGCTCACAAAAGGACTTGGCGCGGGCGCACAGCCTGAGGTTGGCGCAAAAGCCGCCGAGGAAAGCGAAGAGGATATCACAAACGCCCTTAAAGGCGCGGATATGGTATTTGTCACCTGCGGAATGGGCGGCGGTACCGGAACCGGCGCGGCGCCTATCATCGCCGGTCTTGCAAAGAATATGGGTATCCTTACGGTAGGCGTAGTAACAAAGCCTTTCCGTTTCGAAGCGAAAGTCCGTATGAAAAATGCCATTGAAGGTATCGAACAGCTTCGCGCAAACGTAGATACTCTTATAGTCATTCCCAATGACAAGCTTCTTGAGATAGTTGACCGCAGAACCACGATGCCCGAGGCTCTCAAAAAAGCGGACGAGGTCCTTCAGCAGTCAGTTCAGGGTATTACTGATCTGATCAACCTCCCTGCGCTTATCAACCTCGATTTTGCAGACGTTCAGACCGTTATGACCGACAAGGGTATCGCTCATATCGGTATCGGTACAGCGCATGGCGACGACAAGGCAATCGAAGCTGTCAATATGGCCGTATCCAGCCCTCTTCTTGAAACCACCATTGTCGGCGCTACGCACGTTATCATCAATATCTCCGGTGATATCAGCCTCACCGAGGCAAACGACGCCGCGACCAAGGTTCAGGAGCTCGCGGGAGAATCCGCAAATATTATCTTCGGCGCGAGATTTGACGAGACGGTTCAGGATGAAGCTACCATTACCGTTATCGCGACCGGACTTGAGGATCCTTCCGAAAAAGAGGCCGCAAAGCCTTCGGTTCTCGGAGGACTTAACAGACCGCTCTTTGCCCAGACGACTCCCGTGCAGACGGCTGCTCCCGCTCCGGCGGCTGCTCCCGCTCAGGGCACAGCGTCGGCTGAAAGAACCATCAATATCCCCGATTTTCTGAAAAGATAATCGTTTAAACCTCAAAAAGCCCTGCGGATGTAAACGGCAGGGCTTTTTTTATTTACACATATCAGACTTGCTGCTTCAATTATTTTTTTAAAAACAAGTTGACAATGATATATTCTTATTGTATTATACTTTCTGCGCCTTAAAAAGGCATTTGCGCGAGTGGCTCAGTGGTGGAGCACCACCTTGCCAAGGTGGGGGTCGCGGGTTCGAGTCCCGTCTCGCGCTTTTTTCATTTCCGATCACGTATCGGATTTTTTTATTGCATATCGCAAATAATCTCAATAAATATTTTTGAAGAATGAGTCTCTTGTGATATAATAAACTGATTAAATAAGACGTCAGGGAGATAAAATGACAAGCCATTTTTTTGCAATGCTGTCACGCATGAAGTATATTCACAGATGGGCGCTGATGAGAAATTCGTACCCCGAAAACATCAGCGAACATTCGCTTGAGGTCGCCATGCTTTCACATGCGCTTTCCACAATCGCAAACGTGAGACTTGGCAAGACGGTCAATGCGGAAAAAGCGGCTCTTATAGGGCTGTTTCACGACGCGCCGGAGATCATCACGGGAGATATGCCTACGCCCGTAAAATATTTCAGCGACGATACGAGGGGCGCTTTTAAAAAGGTCGAGGACGACGCGGCAAAAAAACTGCTCTCGCTGCTTCCGGAAGATCTAAGGAGCACCTACGAACCGTTTTTTTTCGAGTGTGAAGAAGACGCATATCTGCACAAGATAGTAAAGGCTGCCGACAGATTGTCCGCGCTGATAAAATGTATTGAAGAGTCAAAAACCGGCAATCGTGAGTTTGAAGGAGCCATGAAGGGAATCAGACAGCGTCTTTTGGATATGAAGATGGAAGAAGTCGATATTTTCTGCAGAGAATTCCTTCCCTCTTATGAACGCAATCTTGACGAATTATATAGCTGAGTAAAATTAAGTGAGTATATCTTTTTTTAAGAAAAACAAAAAAAAGAATCCGGACGAGGATTATGAGGATATTTTCAGAAGCGAGGAGCTTTGGGAAGATCCTTCAAAAAAAGGGCTGAAAGGTTTTTTGAATTCTCTGACAAGCCAGGGAGCGTCTGTTTTGATCTTTGCCGCGTCTTTTCTTTTGCTGCTTGCGGGGATCATCATTTCAGCCGCAGCCGGCGGCAGTGCGGGACTTTTCCTCGGCTTTTTGGGGATAGTTTCACTTGCAGGCGCGTTATACGGCGCAGGAGTAGCGCTTTACGGGCGTTTTGTCGTCAAGAGCAAGTCAAAGCTGTCATGGCTGTGGGGACTGATACTAAATCTCGTACTTGCGGTTTTTTTACTGATCGTTTACATCGCAGGCGCGGCATGATATACGGAGAGCTTTTTTGAAAGGAGCTTTTATGAAAGAGACTTTTTATTTGAATTCAAGTGACAAGAAAAATGATCTTCACTGTATTTTGTGGAAGCCGGAAGGCGAGGTGTCTGCAGTTTTGCAGATTATACACGGAATGAAGGAGTATATTGACAGATATGACGGTCTTGCCGGTTTCCTGAATGATAACGGGATCGCGGTGATAGGCTGCGACCATCTCGGACACGGACAGACCGTGCCTGATCAGGAAAGCCTTGGTTTTTTTGCCGAAAAGGGAGGAAAAGGATATCTGCTTCAGGATCAGCATCTTGTGAGCGAAAAGGCCGGGGAGCTTTTTCCGAAAGCGCCGCTCTTTGTCCTCGGACACAGCATGGGCTCTTTTATACTTCGCAGATATATTACGATCTGGGGCGGAGAGATTGACGGAGCGATAATAATGGGAACCGGGACCGAGCCCTTTATCAAGTGCAGCATGGGCAAATTCCTGACGTATATTCTCATGAAGATCAAAGGACCAAAGTATCGCAGCAAGTTCATATTCAGTCTTGCGGACGGCAATTATTCAAAGGCCTTTGAAGGCGGTGTTACGTGGCTTAGCAAAAACGAGGAAAACGTAAAAAAATACATGGCGGATCCTTTCTGCACGTATCAGTTTACGCTCGGCGCCTATCATACGCTTTTTTCGCTTATGGAAGACATGGCGCTTCGTAAAAATGACAGGCGGATTCCAAAAGATCTGCCGGTACTGTTCCTTTCGGGAATGGACGACATTGTGGGAGCCTATACAAAAGGCGTACTAAAGGCCTACAACGAATATGTTTCTCTGGGCCTTTTGGACGTAAACGTAAAATTTTACTCGGGAGACCGTCACGAAATATTAAATGAAGATGACAGGGACGTCGTTTATAGAGACGTTCAGGCGTTTATTGCAGACAGGAGCTGACAGGAGCGGTTTTGAATATCAGAGAAAGAACAGAAATATACGAAAATGAAATGCTTTCACCTTTTGCGTGCAGGAGCAGCGAGAGCATGGGAAGAGATATTCCGGAAGAAGAGTGCGATATCAGAACAGTTTTCCAAAGAGATAGGGACAGGATACTCCACTGCAAGGCTTTCCGGCGCCTGAAAAGAAAAACGCAGGTTTTTCTCGCGCCTGAGGGAGACCATTACCGCACGAGGCTGACGCATACTCTTGAAGTATCGCAGATTTCAAGAACTGTTGCGAGAGCCATAAAAATGAACGAGGATCTGACGGAGGCTATTGCGCTGGGACACGATCTTGGGCATACTCCCTTCGGTCATGCAGGAGAGCGTATGCTTAATGAGTTGAGTCCTTACGGTTTTCACCATTATGAGCAAAGTCTGCGCGTGGTGGACAAGCTTGAAAAGGAAGGTAAGGGGCTCAACCTTACCTATGAGGTCAGGGACGGCATACTCAAACATACCAACGCTGTGGCAAAGACCTATGAAGGCTACGCTGTGCGCTTTGCTGATGTTATAGCTTATATAAACCATGATATCGACGATTCCATCAGGGCGGGGATACTGAGAGAGGATGATATCCCATCAAAGATAACCTCGGTACTTGGACATGATAAATCCTCACGTATAACTACGCTTGTAAACTCACTGATCGAATGCGGTCTGAATGGGAAAGCGGGGGACGAGGATTCGCTGAAAATGACACCCGAGGTTGAAACTGCATATAAAGCACTTCACAGGTTCATGTTTGACAGTGTGTATACAAATCCTGCCTGCAAATCCGAAGAACGCAAGGCGCAGGATATGATCGCATTTTTATATAAATATTATACCGACCATCTTGAAAGATTGCCAGCAATGTATATGAATCTTGCATATCATTACGGTATAGATATGGCGGTCTGTGATTATATATCGGGTATGACCGATGTATTCGCAGTAGAAACTTTCAAGGAACTTTTTATCCCCGCGGCATGGATGATAAAGTGATGATCATGCCGTATAATGAGAGGGGGCATCTGTTTGGATCAGGAATTTCTTGAAAAACTGAAATATGAAAACCCGATCAACGAGGTCATGCGCGAGAACGGCGTTGAGTTAAAGACCTCGGGACGCGGTTATATGTGCAAATGTCCTTTCCACGATGACAGCACAGCTTCCTGCAGTGTCGTGCCTTCACAGGGATTCTTCCACTGCTTCGGCTGCGGTGTCAGCGGAGATGTGGTAACTTTCATAAGAAAGTACAGGAACTTAGGCTTCATGGATGCTGTAAATTTCCTGGCACAGCGTGCGGGAATGACAGTACCCACATGGCAGGGTGCGGACGATAAAAGCTACAAGCGCAGGATGCGCATATACGAGATGAACAAGTGCGCCGCAAGGTTTTTCCGCGACCAGCTGAAAACTCAGGACGGATTAAGGTGCTTGAATTACCTCGTGCATACCCGTAAGCTTTCAGCTGATGTTATAAAAAAGTACGGTATGGGCTTTGCACCAAAAAGCTTCACAGCGCTGAAGTCATATATGCTGAGCTGCGGCTACAGCGAGGATGAACTTGTATCTGCGTCGCTTCTGGGACGTTCGCAGACATCGGGCAGAACTTACGATTTCTTCATGGACAGGGCGATGTTCCCTTTTATAGATGTTACTGGAAATATAGTCGGCTTCGGCGGAAGAACGCTGGGGGACGACAAGCGTAAGTACCTTAACACCGGCGATACCACCTCCGAAGAATTCCGCAGGACTAATGACGAAAAAAAGCTGGACGGCTATTCAAAGGCGAGGTTCGTATTTTCCCTCAATTATGCCAAGGACGTTTCGGTAAAAAGCCGTGAACTTCTTTTGTGCGAGGGCAATCTCGATGTGATATCCCTGTACCAGCACGGATTTACCAATGCGGTGGCATCCTGTGGTACAGCGCTTACACCCGAACAGGTCAAGGTAATGAAGAATTACGCCGATAAAGTCGTAATATGCTACGATGCCGATGACCCGGGACAGAAAGCAGCACTTCGTGCCGTGGGTATGCTGCGCAGCGGAGGTCTCGGCAGCAGCGTTATCCACATGGAGGGTGCAAAAGACCCCGATGAATATATAAACAAGTTTGGTGAGGATCATTTCAGGTACCTGGTAAATAATGCCGCTGACGGCTTTGATTTTGAGCTTGGGTATTTCTCACGAGGACTTGACCTTGAAAAACGAGACGATAAGATTCGTTTTTTGAAAATGGCATATACTTCCATAGCCGGTGAACCCGACAGTACCGCTAGGGATACGATGGAAAGGCAGCTGTCAGAACAGTATAACGTTTCATTTGATGTGGTAAGGGCTTCGGTAGATGATATAATGATGCGTGAAATGGATACGCAAAGACGTGCAAAGCAGCGCGAAGAAGTCAGAAAGACTATTGCTACCGAAGAGGAGAGCGCAGCTAATAAGGCGGTATACTGTGAACGCGGTCTGATATACTATATCTGTACCAATGCCGATTCGGCGCAGGAGATAGGTCAGCGTATCTCCCCCGAGGAATTCACTGATGAGCTAAACAGGAAGATACTTCTGGAGATCTCGGGCAGGATAGCGCTGGGTGATATCGTATCACTTGATGTTATCTGTGAGACCCTCACCGAAGAAGAAGCTGACAGGCTCAGGCGTTCATTTACTAAGTACGCAGGGCTCAATGTCACAAGAGAAGTGGCGCAGCAGTATATTGACTCCATAAAGGAGTATAATAAGAAAAATGCGCCGCAGCAGGAAGATGGATTGACAGACAAGGATTATCTGAGAATGATGGAGGAACTGCGCAGAAAAAAACGCTGACGCATAATAGTTCTAACAAATAAGGAGAGTTGAATATGACTGACAAGAGCAAGATAATGGAAAACCTGATGGAACACGGCAAGCAGACAGGCAAGCTGACCACCAAGGAGATAACCGATGCACTGGAAAAGCTGAATTTTGATGTTGAGCAGATGGATAATTTCTATGACACCTGCAACAGCCTTAACATCGAGATCATCGACGACGTTGTTGTTGATGATACACTTGATTTCGTTAATCCCGATGACGAACTGGATCAGGATGACGTTGATATCGCCCTTTCCACCGACGGTATCGCTATCGATGACCCCGTTAAGATCTACCTCAAAGAGATAGGAAGAGTGCCACTGCTTACCTCCGAGGAGGAGATACAGCTGGCTGAGATGATGTCTGGTGACAACGACAGGGAAGCTGTAAAGGCGAGAAAGCGTCTGGCAGAAGCTAACCTGCGTCTGGTAGTATCCATCGCCAAGAGATACGTGGGCAGAGGTATGTCATTCCTCGACCTTATCCAGGAAGGCAACATGGGTCTTATCAAAGCAGTTGAAAAGTTCGATTACAAGAAAGGCTTTAAGTTCTCCACATACGCTACATGGTGGATAAGACAGGCTATCACAAGGGCTATCGCCGATCAGGCAAGAACTATCCGTATCCCCGTTCATATGGTTGAAACTATCACCAAGGTAAAGAAAGTTTCTTCACAGCTTCTCCACAAGAACGGCCACGATCCGTCCCCTGAGGAGATCGCAGAAGAGCTGGATATGAGCGTTGAGAGAGTACGTGAGATCATGAGGATAGCTCAGGACCCCGTATCCCTTGAAACTCCTATCGGTGAGGAGGAAGATTCCCACCTGGGCGACTTTATCCCCGATGATGATGCTCCCGCTCCCGCAGAGGCTGCTTCACTGGTACTGCTGAAAGAGCAGATAGATCAGGTGCTCTCCACCCTTACCGAGCGAGAGGAAAAGGTACTCAGACTCAGATTCGGTCTTCAGGACGGCAGATCCAGAACTCTGGAAGAAGTCGGTCAGGAATTCAAGGTCACAAGAGAGCGTATCCGTCAGATCGAAGCAAAGGCACTGCGTAAACTCCGTCACCCCAACAGGAGCAACAAGGTAAGGGATTATCTTGACTGAGGTGTTGAGAGATGTACATAACTCTCGAAGCGGATTACGCTGTCAGGATAACTGCTGCTCTTTGCAGGGCAGAAGGCAAGCTTGATGCAAAGACCATTTCCAATCAGACCTGTGTCACACTCAGGTTCTCTCTGAAGATACTGCGTAAGCTGGTATCAGCAGGGCTTGTACAGTCCTTCAAAGGTACTCAGGGCGGATATATGATAGCTATGGAACCTAAGGATATCACGCTCAGGATGGTCATTGAGGCTATTGAGGGTAAATACTGCTTTTCAAGATGCCTGCAGGAGGATGCTGAGTGCAGTCGGGGCGCATCGGGAAAATGTCCTTTTCAGG
>DFFO01000092.1 GCA_002369255.1 Lachnospiraceae bacterium UBA3774 | reverse complement strand
CAACAGCGGCAACTTTAACAGCGGCATATTTAACACTAACGAGCCTTTTATGCGGGCGTTTAACAACCCGACACAAATTACTTTTTCGGAATTTTTTAGCGGTCTGCCGTACTCTTTGTCCGGTTTGCTCACGGCTATCTCCCGTAAGGAACTTGATGAGACTGATTGGGAATACATCCGCGAGCTGCCGAACTATGACGCGGCGTTATTTGAGCGAATAACAGGTATTAAAGACCCGAACAATGTGTACTTAATTCAAGATTAGGGGTGAAAAATGAAAAAAATTTTAGATGCTTGTTGTGGCAACGGACGAAAGCTAACAATTAAGCCTGATGTTTTTGCGACAAAGGAAGAAAGTGAGGAAGAATGAAGGAAATAAAAATCTTCGATAAGGTGTCATGCCGAGGCTTTTACACAAAAGCATACGACGGAAACTATATAGCACTTGACCGAACCGCACTAAAAGCAGATGCATATAATTCAAACTCTGATCAACCTATTGAAGAAGACATAGACATGATGGAGAAAACATATTTTCGCCATGTTAAACACAATTTCAGGGGGGTTGTTGTTGGTAAAAAAGACATTGTTATAAGCGGTTATCTTGACGTTTGCTATGATGATGCAGTTGATGTCGGAGTGGGAGTTATTCCTGAAAGATTTTATATCTCTAAAAGAGCGAAAGAAACAAAGAGTGTTTACATCGTATATTATGCCAACAACCGAAAACACTATGTATCTGCTGAGGATATAGCAGAATAAGAATAAAATAACAAGGAGGAACAGAAATGACAAAAGAAGAAATCAAAAAGCAAATTGCCGAATGTGAGGAAAAGCTGAAATCCTTGCGCGAAGAACTCGACAAGACTAAATGCGGCGGCAAAAGGTGGAAGCCGGCAATGGGGGAAAGATATTATTGTCTTAATTCCGATGGCAGTATTAGCAATAATCGTTTTGGCTGGGAGAATAGCTTAATGGCTTATTTGCATGGTAACTGTTTCAAGACCAGAGAAGAAGCCGAGTTTGAAGTAGAGCGCAGAAAAGTAATAGCGGAGTTATCCGACTATGCAGAAGGCGATGATGCCGTGTGGGATGGAGATACGCAGCATTGGTATATTTATTTCAATACTTACTCCATTTTAAAAACGGCATCCTATAAGTCGTGCTCTGCAATGAAGCTGGGAACACTCTACTTTCGTTCCGAAGAAGCCGCAAAAGCGGCAGTCAAAGCAGTCGGGGAAGACAGGGTGAAGAAATACTATTTAAGAATAAAGGAGGATTAAAAAATGGAAGAAAGAAGGATTACGGAACAGGAATTTGACGAAGCGGTAGTACAGGCGATGCAGAACATAGTTAATAGCCCAAGACTTAAAGGAATGGCAAGTCTTATGGTGCCACTTGTGGGTATGTCCTTTGCCAGCGAAATGAAAATGATTTTATTCAAAAAGGAGGACACAAATGAATAACAATAACACGAACATTAAAGCCGGCAACATCGTAAGGGTTGTTGATTGGGGGAAAGGCTATTCGACACATGTTGAGTGGTTCCTTATTTGGGCTTACAGGTTAAAAACCGAATGGTTAGCGCGATACGCGTATGGCGACAGTCACAATTACGATAAATACCGCAAAAAAAACTCGGACAATCGGCTGTGGATAGTGCTGGCTGTTATAGACGATTTTGCGCTGATAACACAACAGATTGGGGATTGCAAGGGCGCGGTTTATCTGATTGACCTTAACGGGCTTGCAGGGGCTCGCGAAATGACCTTATCCGAAATCGAGGCTGAACTTGGTTATCCGGTCAAGATTGTTAAGGAAAAATAGTAAACCATCGGCGGTGGCGGAATAGGTAGACGCAAGAATCCCAACGAGGCCTTTGGTTGGTTGACGGTAGCCTCAGTTGGAAAACCAACATGCAAGGTGCAAATCCTTGCCCGCCGAATGCAGTTACCATTCTGCTGAAAAATGGCGATTCTCCCTTCGAATCGATAGACGGAAAGGCGGTCGAGTCAGGATGTACGCAGAGTGACCGATATGAAGTCCGCGGCATGTGGGAAATCTTGGCGGTTCAGAGTGAAACCATCAGGGCGTAATGCCAATAACGATATGAACCGCCACACGGGAGCGTAGCTCAGTAGGCAGAGCTTCGGTGCATTAAGGGATAGAGCACCTGAATAACCCTTGGTCGTGGGTTCGAGTCCCACCGCTCCCCATAAAGCTAAAAAATAAATAAAAGGTAAAGGAGTAAGAAATGGAAAAAGATTATTTGGCAGAGTATGTTGTTAGCCGTATTCACGAGCTTGAAAAAGAACTTGCGGAAACGCGAAAAGATCGAGATGGGTACAAACACGTTCTTGACGAGGTTCAGAAGTGTGCTGAGGCCGTGTTTAGCAAATTGGAACACATCCCCTTGTCTGACGGCAGCGACGATCAGTATTACAAGATGACTATTTGGAACAAGCCCGGAAGACCCTACGCGGCGTTAAAACATCTTCTGTGGCTGTTAGGTGTCGCTGATCCGGGCGCGTTAGTAAAAGAAAACGAGGAGAAAGAGTAAGAGAAATACATGGAAAAGACATACACGCTTGACGAGGTTATAAGCGCATTAGCCACCTGCGGAATTGACGCGCCCTGCGAGAGTATTGACCGCTATTCCGACGACTGCCCTGTATGGGAAGAGGAATACAATCGCGGGCGCGAAGCGTGCAGTACGAATTGTGATTTACAGCACTTCATCGAGTGGGCTATCAGAGAGGGGGCGAAACGTTGAGCGTCAACGAAAAAATTATCCGTTGGCTTTGGCGAAAAGGGTTTTGCGCTTATGCGGTTTTACCCGACGAACGCGGCGCGGCAATCGACATAATCGCCGTAAAAGACGAGAAAGCGCGCGCCCTGTTACACGCTGATTTTCCGGTCGGTAACGAATACGACTACGACATGTTGACAGAAGCGCAAGTTGGCGCGTGCGAGGCGTGGCTTGCCTCTCGGAACACAAACCCGATAATCGTAATTATTCGTGAAAACAAAGCGTTTTTCGTGCTCTATAAGGCATTGAAGCGTGACCACAAGCGGCCATTAGATGATAGGGCTTGTTTTGATTTAACAGAAGGGAGTTAAAAAATGAAACAGACACAGCGCGAAAAAATACTCGATTTTTTACAAAGCGGCGGTAAATTAACCCGCCTGTCTGCTCTTCGAGATTTCGGCGTGATAGAACTACCCGCCCGAATTTGCGAACTGAAAAAGGAAGGGTATGCCATTATCTCCAAACCTAAACAGATAGAAACGACACATAACGGCTTGGTAACTATCGCCGAATACTCCATGAGGTGCGAGTCATGATTGAATTTATTGTAGAAGGAAAGCCAAAAGGCAAAGGGCGTCCGCGATTTACGAGTCGCGGAAAATGGGTAAGAGCATATACCCCTGCGGAAACCGCCGAATATGAAGCAGCTATCCAAAGCGCTTTTTTAGAAGCGAAAAATCACGCCGATTTTGTAAAATTTGCCGACGGAACGCCTTGCGCCCTTTTTGTCGTGGTATATTTCGAGCCGCCGAAAAGCGTGAGCAAAAAACGCAGACAGGAGCTACTTGCCGAGGGCGAATATACGCAAAAGCCCGACGGTGACAATATCCTTAAAATCGTCTGTGACGCGTTAAACGGCCTTGCGTTTGCTGACGATAAACAAGTGTCGCTTAAAATCGCTCGGAAGCGCTACGCGGAAAATAACGGCTTACAGGTATATATCGGGGGCATTGCCGAGATCGCAGACTGTTTCTTTGCGAGGTTGAGAGAATGGGACAACGGCGAATGATTTCAAAGGAAATATGCCATAATGACGCATTTACCGACTTGTCGCCGCGTGTTCAGGCGTTATATTTTCATCTTTGCCTGAACGCTGATGATGACGGATTTTGCATTGACGTAGCGTCTTGCATGGTTCGCGCCCACGCGACAAGGGCAGATGTGCGCGTGCTGATTGACGCGCGTTTTCTGATTGAGTTTCCGAGCGGTATTTGCGTTATCAAACATTGGCGAAAATTTAATGCGATTCGCAAGGATAGGTATAACCCCTCAATTTATGCTGCGGAACGAGCCGCGCTCCGCATAAAGGCCGACGGCACATATACCATAAGCAAAGAAGGTGCGCCGATAACGGCTACAGCGGCCACATCGCCAGCTCAAAACGCCGCCCGTCCGCGAACACGAAACAACTTTAACGATTTTCCACAGCGCGAGAACGACAATTTAAACGAGATAATGTATCAGGAATATAGCGGATAATTTACAAAAAGGAGCGTAAAATTGATTACTTTTGATGAGGGAAAACACATTTATTGTGTTGACGGCGTAAAAAAACCGAACGTGACAGAAATACTCGGGCTAATAAGCGCGGGAGAATACAAGAAAATCAACCCCGAAACGCTGCGGCAGGCAGCCTTACGCGGGAGCATAGTGCACGAGGCAACGGAGCTGATAGATATTGGTATGACTGACCGTTTATCCGTGCCATACGAATACGCCGGGTATATCAACGCATACACCGAATTTGTCAGGTTATATCGCCCCGAATGGGAATACATCGAGTCTATACTATACGAGCCGAATAACGATTACTGCGGAACTGTTGACCGCTGCGGGTGGATAGACGGAAAGCGCGCGATAGTAGACATAAAAACAGTAAGTGCGCCGACAAAGATTACATACGTCTTGTTAGCGGCGCAAACGGCGGCCTATGCAAAGGCAATCAAGGTCGACGTTGAGAAGCGTTACGGGCTGTTTCTTAAAAAAGACGGTACGTTTAGGTTGGTGGACTGCGCCGAGTACGAGCGTAAATACGATTTTGATGGGTGGGAGGTGTTCACCTCTTGTCTTGATTTCTCAAGAAAAATTACAAGGTGGGTGTAAAAATGAAAAAGCTAAAATCGTGCCCCTTTTGCGGGGGCAATGCAGTAATGAAAAAAACAAGACGTTCGGATATGCTAAAAAAATATCCCGATAGAGCGGAAGTGCTTGCGGCATATCCCTTCTCTTGGTGGCGTATGGGGTGTGACACACCTGATTGCATTTTGTATTTTGACACCGGAAACGGAACGGTGCGCCTCGGTTTTCATGCCACCGCAAAGAAACAGGCAATCGAACAGAAGACCAAAGAAAAGATAATTACAAAAGGAGCGTAAAAAATGAACGATTTACAGGTACAAAATTCAGCCGGGCTAATGACTAATGTTATCTGTTCAGCCCGGGTAACAAGCAAAGGGCATTATGTTATCTCGTCACCGCTTATGAACGCGGAAAAGACCTTATTATCGCGTGATGAGGACTTCGGGGTGATCCCCGGAACAAAAAAGCCGTCGCTGTTTAAAAGCGGCGCGGAAAAGGTGGTTCTTGCGCTTGGGTTGTTTCAGCGCTATTACACCGAGAGCGCGATAGAAAACTTCGATGGCGAGCCGTTTTTCTTTTATCGTATTCGCTGCGAACTAATTAAAATCGCTGCCGACGGGCGCGAGTATGTTTTCGCGTCTGCTATGGGCAGCGCAAACACGCGCGAGCGCAGAAACGGGCGCAGCGGCGCATTTGACAGCGCAAACAGCACCCTCAAAATGGCCGAAAAACGCGCCCTTGTCGCGGCGGCGCTTGCAATTAGCGGCTTATCCTCAATGTTTACGCAGGATATGGACAACGAGGAATTTATGGAAAAATACGATGATCTTGTTCGAGCAAATAAGACGGACACACCGACACAGAAACAGGTTAAAATGGCGCACACGCGGCTTACACAGCTTGGATATGGTACGAAAGGCCGCAAGGAACTTATTTCCGGCCTTTTCCCGGGTAAGGACAGCATAGCCGCCCTCACTTCGGGAGAGTATGAACGTCTGCTTGAATGGATAGATGATAACGCAAAAAATACAGAAGGAGCGTAAAAAAACATGGCCGAAAAATCAGAACGAGCAGTTGGCGCGGGAACGGTCTTAATCCACCCGGGCGACATTTTCAACCGTTACGCCACAAGCAACAGCGGAACGCCTTGTTGGAAGTCCGGCGAGTCTGCTTCGGGGAAATGGGCGCTATATTCGTGCCTATCCAAAAACGGCTACACCAAAATCACAATATGGGCGGCAGACGATAAGTCGACAGAGATTGAGACAAACGGGTTTATCGTCAAGGAAATTCAAGAGGTCAAATACGGATTTAGGAAGTACAACGAAAAGTATTATCCCGAAATCTCTATAAGGGCGGTACTTGAGCCGCACGAAATATCAATAAGTGAACAGTATGTTGATGTGGGAGCAGTAGATGAGGCAGAATTACCATTCAATTAAGGCTCCGGCGTCAGACGGGTATTATCTTTTGGCGGCGGCGGTCTTGCGGTCGGCATACGACGATATGTTACAAGCGTACAAAATTTACCTTGCCGTTGTAAATAATGCTGACGATCTGACCGCCAGCGGCCGCAGACTAAAACGCACGCACAAAGACACGACCCTAAAAGACGCTGCCGCTAACCTGAAACACAAAATGAGCCCTTTTACCACGCACAGAATAACCACTTTTCTGACGTCGCCAGACGTCGAGCCGGAGGCCTTTATTATTCGTGCGCGTAAAGTCGCAGAAAAACAAATAATAAGAGAGGTTAAAAATGAGCAGAAACATTGAACTTGAACAGGCAAAAACGACCGTAAAAAACGCGATTGCAAAATCGCCGCTTATCCGCAATAACGGCGCAGAGGTTGACGAAACGGCGCTGCTAAATGCGAGCGAAACAGAGATAGACGCCATGCTGGCGCTTGTTCAGCGGCGCAATCTAACTGACCGTTCGTCAATGACCTACCCAAACCGTAGGTTATTAGAAGAAAGAATAAACGAGTTTTGGCACTTCATTTCTGAGTCGCGCCTTGCAGGGAAGAATATTATTCCCGATTTTGAGCTGTTGGTATCTTTCCTCGGCGTGGCTAAAAGCACCGTTACGCGGTGGATACGCGACGATATGAACGGCTTTGCCGAGCCGCTTGAAATGGCGAAAAACGACATCGCCGCCATCAAAAATCAGCTTGCTTTGCGCGGAGAAATTCCACCAATGGTATGGATAGCCATGATGAATAACGTGCACGGATATACGCAAAATACGCGCGTGGAAGTCACTTCTAACCGCAGCAGCGAGTTGTTAGACCGAGACAGCCTACTTGACCAAGTGGCGGCGCTATCGGAAGATATGACCGCTTCGGACGAATAATTACAAGCCCGGCGTAAATTTGCAGAAAGAGAGACAAAAGCGCATGAAGATTATTTACAAGTATGGCGTAAAAAAACGGTACAACCCGTTTGAAATGGCTCTGCCAAAAGGAATTTTTTGCGTCGAGAACGTAAAATATGACAAGCACCAATCATATATTTATTATAAAAAGAAGCTGTCTGCAGGGATTGCGGCAGCATACAACCTTGATTATCTCGGCGAGGTCGAATACAACGGCGGCGATAAGAGCGGCGCGAAACATTGAGAATTTAAACAATGCCGGAGGAACGATCACGCTTCCACCCGACGCAAAAGCCCGTAGATTTGTTTTTATGGCTAATTAGCCGATATGCAAAGCCGGGCGATAAGATTTTAGATACCCACGCAGGGAGCGCGTCTTGTCTGATTGCCGCCCACCAATTAGGGTATAAGTTTTTGGGCTTCGAGATAGACGAAGATTATTACGCAAAAGCCAAGAAGCGCCTTGACGATGCTATGGCACAGAAAAACATATTTGATTTTCTTTGATGGCATACTATAATTTTTAAAAAGGAGGGTTTGAAAATGAAAGGTAAAATATCGAAGCGCGGCTCGGAGTATTGGCTCACCTATTCGCTTGACGCGTGGTTTTCGGACTGGATAGACCGCCGCAAACAGCAGATAGCAACGGAGCTTGTTATCGGGTCTTCTGAATATTTAGGCGTCCGGCTGTTATTAGACGCAGAAGAACCCGGCGACGTTGCCCGTTCAATCAACTTTGTTTTTTCAGACGAAAAAGCGGCGCAGTTCGCCGACACGATTTTCACAGACTTCGCGTAAAAAAAGCCCCGAAAAACCGGGGCTTTTTTTAGCAGTACACGTCCTTTGTTCCTCTCTGCTTTGTATTTCTGCCATTCTTCGTATTCTTTATTTGTGATCTGTTTCATTTGTGTAATGCCAGCTTTTGAAGCGCGGCCTCCTGCGTGATCTGCGTGGGCGTGTTGACACCACCAAGCCAATTTTCGATTGTGCGGAGCGGTACGCCAATTACTTCGGCGGCGGCCTTCTGCGTGAGGCCTTTGACGTCTACCATCGCCGCGAGTCTCTTCGCAAATGTAGACAGGTCGCGATATTCAATGAAGTTGTCAAAAAATCCGTCGTTTCCAAGCTCAGGCTCTATTGTTCCGAGAGCAACGTACATGTCTGACACGTCCCTTTGGTCATGTGCAGAAAGCGCATTAAAGGTCATTATCGAGTCCATAATGGCCTCATCGAGGTCAGTAACATCCGTCAACTCTCTAAGGTCGTCCTCGCCGTCTGAAACCGTCCACTCACACCACGCCTGACGAGGTTTAAGGACGACCACCAGCACACGGGCGTCGGAGTCATCGTACCATTCCGCAAAGTCGGCCTTGACGCTGGTATTCGCATAGACAGACTGATTATAGTCCTCCTCGTCCATAAGCTCCCATGAGTCTACTTCTGCGTCAAGGTTAGGCTCGTCAACGCTCCGAATGAAGTCCCCGTGTATGCTGTGACGCTTCCCAGTGTAAACATAGGCCTCCCAGTCTACCCACTCGCCTGTTAACTCCTTATCCTCAATAAGTTCCCTCAATGTAGTCATTTTTCTCCTTCTTTCTCCCCGTTTGCCGATAGGTCAGCTTTATGTTCCACCTGTTCGGTGGCATCTATATGTTACCGCTTATTCGGTAGTACGTCAATAGTTTTTTTGAATTTTTCCCGAAAATCGCATTTCGTCCAACGCGTTCAACGCGTTCAATGCGTTGGAATTATCGCCGCGTTCCGTCTATCTGATTAGTTGCGGCGATTAACCTGATTAGCTGATCCGTCTGCATGACCGGAAGCCCGGTTATTCTGATCGGGTTCGCCGCCGACGGTGTGCGCAGAAGCCCGGAACCCACGAGCGGGAGAGCCTCCGCGCCCTTAACGCCTATGATCTGACGGCTTTCTATTGCGTCGGTCGTCCGCAGGGCGAGCCTTACGGGTATGTTCTGCACGAGCGCCGCCGGTAGGTTTCGCCGCGCCGGGGCTTGTGTCGCGCAGATCAGATGAACTCTCGCGGCGCGTCCAAGGCGTCCAAGTCTGATAAGCGAAGGCAGCGCGTCCGGGCTTGTAGCGATCAGATCGGCCAGTTCGTCAATGATAACATATATGTCCGGCTCGTTGCTCATTTGACGGCCTGCGGCCAACAGCGCAGAAAAACGCCCCTCCATGATTGCCAATATTCGCGCCAGCAACGGTTCTACCTGTTCGGGCTCGTCTGCATAAGCAATCAGCCGCCCAAGACGGCGCAGGTATGCAAGCTCTACCCGTTTAAGGTCTACGGCGGCGATGTAACACGGCCGCGCAAGCGCGGTGGCGATAACGCCGCGCAGAAAAACGCTTTTGCCGCTCCCGGTCGCTCCGGCAACAAGCGCATGAGGCGCAGAAAGGAACTCATCGAACACGTTCATCCAAGACCTCCGCACCAATACAGGTTGCTATATATGTTACCGCGCAGCCGAAAGAATGTTCCGGCGCTGATTAGGTCATTTTTTACGCCGTGCGTGTAATTTCCACCCGGAGACACGGCGACGAAGCGTGAGCCGGTCGCTGCGGATAACTCCTCAAGCGCAGAACGCACCTCGTCCGCGCTATTGCCGTACATAGCCTCGGCTATATGCGCGGTATCGCACAGACTGCTGCTGGGCTCGGCATAAGAATTTACAATGCCGTTGTGAAAAAGAAACCATTGCCGCCCCGCGTCATCAATGAACGGGAACGGGTGACAGTTACGCAGATCGCGCGTGCCGCTTGTGCCGATCCTGTTATGGAGAATGAAGAACGTGCCTTCCGTCACATTTTTTACGTAAAAGTCGTAAAAATCGCTAAAGCGCAGAAACGTTTTTACGACGGCCTCGCCGCCTTCGGTCTCGGCAAAGATGCCGATGCCGTCAGGGTTTTTTCTGTTCATGGCGGTTAGGTCGTCGCGGTCCGGGAGCGAAACCCCGGCCGGATGAATACAAATAACGCACATAATTATGCCTCCTTTCTTGCCGCCCTCGCGGCTTCCAATAGCCGCAAAAGGTCGGCTTTCTCGTCGTATGCCTCGCCGTCGTGGCTTTCTATCGGATCGCATTGCGACCGCGTGAAAAAGTATGCGTTAGTTAGGTAGAAGCGGCCGCCGTCGGTCTCTCCGTCGGTCTCGCCGTCCGTCTCGACTGCTCTGACGCGGTCGGAGTGCCGCCATATTTTAATTTTCGCAACGGCGTGCTGTCCTTTTTTTACACAGAACCCGTAATTTTTCCACTCCGCGAATGTGTGGAGCGGCTCCGGAATAAGCACGCCGCCTATCGTCTGCGCGGTAATGACTCCCGCACGCGCAAGCTCGACGCTTGCACGGTAGATAATAGTTTCGTTGTTCATGGTTTTTCCTCCTGTTTAAATTGATTTTTACGCCCTCCGCGTAAATTATTGATCGTGTAAAGTATAATCCGTGTCAAGATCGGCATTTTGCGCTATTTCGCGCAGTTCCGCCGGGGTTAGATCCACGCGGCGCAGAGCAGAAACAACGTACTTGTTGCAGCCACGGAAGAACTGCGCCGGGGTGACTGTGAAAGGGTTCTTTATGCTCTTTATTCGCTTTACGGCAAAGAAAATCAGCTCCATAGTGTCACGGAAGCCGCGAAAATCACGCTGCCCGGCGACAAAACGGAACTCTACGCGCCCCGAGCCCTCGTCTATATGGGAATAATTGAGCGCGCGGCCATGGCTGTTGCTTGTGTCGAACTCTTCAGACGTGACGCGGCCGCAGTAAGCGCGCGCACTCTCGCGGCGGTTGGTTGCCGCACAAAATAGCGCGTCCCATTCCGGGCGGCTCATAAGAGCCCAAAACGCCGCTGCCGCCGTCCTTGCGGCCTCGGGAGTGCGCCCGAACTGTGATAAGCTAATATTGACGTGCATACCGACGCGCGGATCATCAGTCGTGCCGCCGCAGATAGCAAGCCGCTTGAAAAGCTGATGGAACGCGGCGTAGTTGTTCCGTATATACTCGCGGCTCATGACTTGCGAAATGCACTCGAGATCAACGGTACAGTCTGACTCGAACTTCCACAGCGCGCCATCAAACGCGCCAAAAACATAATTCTTGGTGACGTTGGCGAGCACGTCACCGCTAATAGCCGGGTTGACCATCTCAACCTCGAGGCCATAGCCCGAGACGCGAAGCCCGCGAGCCTTCATTGTGTCGCTGGGTTCGTAGCCCGGCGCGACGGCGTGGCGTCTGTCGCTGGCGTAGAAGAAGAGCCCTTCCGGGAAGCCGCAGTTTCCGGCCGCCTCGGTGTAGCCGTTACGGGTTCCGGCGTGATAGCCGGAAACCCTGATGGCCTCATGCGCGATCGTCTTTTTGTTTTTGTCTCTCATCTCACCACCTCCGCGCGGCGCGCGTCATACTCGGCGGGCGCGATCTGCTTCCACGCCGTGACAGGTTCGTTTTCGAAAAGCCCGTCGCTTAACTGACCGTCGAACTCGTGCAGCGCGGCGGCAAGATCGTTTCCGCTGGTTTTGATAAAGACTGAAGAGCCGTCAACGAACCACTCTACCAAGCGAAGCTCTGCCGCGGTTGAAAAGTCCCAACGCCCCGATGACGGCCAACGGGTTGCGCGATTTCCACGAAGAGAGACGCGAAAACTAACACTCTGACTTACTTGATTATTCATTTTTTTAAGCTCCTTTCGGTTTGTGTCGATTACTTCAATCGACACAGTTATATTACCTCTTAACCACCGATTAAGTCAACTAATAAAGAAAGGTTGTTGACGGCTTTCTCTTTGCTTTATTTTGTATTTGTGAGTAAATGGTTTAGATTGTTTGGTATATTGCTTAATATTCTAAAGACATTTAGATTATTCGGTAATGATATATCTCTGATTATGTTTGTTAATACTGTGGTTATGATAATTAAGTAAAAGCAAAGTAAATGTTTATATATATAACCGCGTGCGCGTGCGATATAATAACATACTTGTTAAGTAGGTAATAAATATATTATTATAAAGTGTGAGGATATAACCTATTAAAGCGATAGGTTATATTAAAAACAGTATATATAACCGCGCGCGAGGGTGCTTGTGTCAACTTCTTTTAATTAGCTGACACACCCCCGGCAGGGTTCCGGGTGGGTGATCGTGAACGTGGCTATTTGTGGGCGTTCCCGGCTTCGTTCCGGCGTGGGCGCTTGGCTTGTGCTCCGGGTGGGGTCTCCCCCTTCCCGTGGACGTTATCGCGGCGGGGAACCCCCCCGAGCAATTTTCACAACAAAAAGGGTTATGTTTTATCTGCTTTTGCAAATCGTCATAACCTTGTTATCATACCCTTGCCGAATTTCGCTCAATTTTGCCCTTATTTCGTCACAAGCCCCTTTAAACAATAAAATACTTGCCTTAAAACCCGAAACGGCTTTAAGGGGCAAATTTCGGGCTTACAGAGCATAACAATACTTTTAAGCTATTGGAGCGGTAATGATAGGGCAGAAGCAGCTGCGAGAAGTAAAGGCAGAAGATGAGGACTTGGTTTGTATATATATTAAAAGAATTACGTAGTAATTCCTCTGTTTAGAGTAGGTAAATAAGATTTTTATTCTTTAAAAGAGTATATTATTTACTAACTTATCTTAACTTATATTAGGGCAACCAAATGGCAACCAAATGGCAACCAAATGGCAACCAAATGGCAACCAACGAAAAGCCGAAACTGTCTGTTTAAGCGGACTTATAAAAAATTTTTCAAATCCGAAACTAATAAAATTTTTATAAACCGATTTGAAAATTTTAAAAATCGTTTTGAAATTTTGGAAAATCGTGTAGGTTTTTATCCTGAAATCTCTAAATTGTGGATAACTTTCTTTATGGCATTGTGGATAACTCTGCTATGCAGCGTGGACAAACTGTTTTCTTTATTTCAAAAATACTTATTGACATATTCTTTTTGCCATATTATAATTGCCCTGCACCAAACGCAAAAGGAGGAACAAAAAATGGTAGTTGTTGGATATGTAAGAGTCAGCACAAGCGGACAGGTCGGTGAAAATGCCAACGGGCTTGAAGCGCAGGAGGACAGGATAAGAAATTACTGCCGCGAAAACGGGCACGAGCTTCTCAAGATTTTTCGGGAAGAGGCCGTTAGCGGAGCGAAGGAAGACCGCCCGGAGCTTGACAAATTGTTGTTTGGCGAGTTAAGAAATCCACCGATTGAGGCGGTTGTTATTGACTGCGTAGACCGATTAGCGCGAAACATTGAATTATATTATGCTTACAAGGCCACCTTATCCAAAAAAGGCATAAAGTTAGTAAGCATAAAAGAAGGCTTTGAACAATTCGGCGAGTTTGGGCGCGTTCTTGAGGCGATGATCGCGGCAATGGCCGAGCTTGAAAGAGCGAATATTGCACGTCGCATGAGCGGGGGGCGCAAAATCAAAAAACAGAAGGGTGGATATGCCGGAGGCAAACCGCCGTTTGGTTACAGAGTTATGAACGGAAATCTTGTTCCCGATCCCGACAAAGCCGAAATAGTGCGTGAAATATTTAAGGCCAAAAAGGACGGGCGCACCACCTATGCCATAGCAAAGGACTTACGCGAACGAGGCGTAACGGGAGAAAAATACAATAACCCTATTGCGACAAATACTGTGCGGCTGATACTTCAGAACGAAGACCAATACAGAGCAAGACGGCTTGTTGACGGGGTTTATCTCCGGCTGGATCATGAGCCTATCCTCTTTGACTGATTTTCATTGACGATTAGAAGATTTGACAATAAAAAGCCCTTGAAATATAATTTATTTGTATTTCGAGGGCTTTATGATTGATACTGAACTACTCTTTGCGCTTGCAAAGGTCGAAAAACTGAAAGAATACAATCTATGGTGGCAGATCGTGGCGACCCTGTACCAGCAATCCGGGAAAGAGGCTTTAAAGTATGTTAAGGCTTTCCGGCGGGAACTGCGCGCCAAAATGATGTCTTCCGTGCCGGGCAAAAGGCCGTTTGCACAGGCAAATGACTATATGCGCAGAACCTACATAATGACCGGCAAGGACTACTTGGAAGATTTTATGATTGCAATGGAGTATGACCGGGCAAAATCTGCTCGTTTTTGGCTGCCTCGCCGCCGCGTCCTTGAAGGCAATTTGCATATAGTGTCTTCTCTTCAGCGGTTTATGGACGATGAGCACTCTCGGTTTTTGGGGCTTATGCTACCGCCGGGAACCGGCAAAACTACGTTGATAAAATTTCTAAATGCCTTTATCGCCGGGAAATATCCCGACTCGTGCAATATGTATATTTCCTACGGCAAAGGAATGGTTGACGTTATGTATTCTTCGGTTCTTTCGATGATGACCGATAGCGAGTATAATTTTAACGAGATATTCCCCGTCTTGCCGACGCTTGACACAAGCGCAGAATACAAAACGCTCTCTTACAGACCCGAGGGCACACCGCCGACGCTTGGTCTTGTCGCGCTTGGCGGCTCTGTCACAGGTCGAACAAGGGCGAATAAGTTTTTTATTACTGACGACCTTGTAAAAAACGCGGAACTTGCCCGTTCTCCCGAACGGCTTATAACCTTATATCAGGACTATACCGCGACGCTTTCTACCCGTAAAATCGGCGACGAAGTGAAAGAAATAATGCTTGGTACGCCGTGGAGTCTGCACGATCCGCTTATGACTAACAAAGAAAAACACGAGGGAAAGCCGGGATATTATTTTATTGCATTTCCTGTTTGCGACGAAAACGGCCACAGCATTTTTAATTACGACCACCCGGACAGATACACGGACGAGACGGTTAAAAACCTGAAAAAAGACCTTGACGAATATACCTTTTCCTCGCTTTATCTTATGCAGCCGCTTGAAAAGGCCGGAGCGGAATTTGCGTCCGACAAGCTGAAATACTACAATGGCATTTTGCCGGACGGAGAGCCCGACAATATACTGTTTGCGGCAGACGTTGCTTTTGGCGGTGGAGACTATTTCTCAATGCCGATTGCGTACCAATACGGCGAAACCTTGTATATTTCCGATGTGATTTATGACAAAGGCGACGCAAAAAAGACAAAACCGCGAGTGGTTGAGAAAATCGTGAGACATAAAATTCTTATGGGGCAATTTGAGGCTAACAATGGCGGTAACGAATATTGTGAGGCAATAACCCAAATGCTGAAAACAAAGGGCATACGATGTTCGTTATCGGCAAAGAGAGCGCCAAACACGCAAAAGAAGATTGCGAAAATAGAACAATATATGCCGGAAATCAAGGAAATGTATTTTTTATCGCCGGAAGCAAGAGAGGGCAACCCCGATTATGTTGATTTTATGCGCGATTTAAACACTTTTTCTTTTGTGGGAAAGAATTTGCACGATGACGCGGCTGACAGTTTGGCGCAGCTTGCGGACTTTGCATATAACCGTCACGGGAAGGCGATAGGCCGCACCATTTCGCGTGGCGTCTATGGTTTTTGATAAAATTTCTAAAAAGCATTGACGAGATTGCCAAAATGTGATATTTGTTAAACAGCAATCACCCCTGATTAGCAACGCCGTGGCGGGCCCTCCTATAGGTTTTCGCAAAAGACTGACGGTTATATCGCATGATGATCTTTGATTTTTTCAACCCTCTGCGGCGTTGCACTTTTTTACAATGAGACTTACAGAAAAACAGATACAAGACATAGAAGCTAATCTCGCTAAAAACAGAATAGTGGAGATTAAGGCCGAAAAGAACGGAAGCGAGATTGTTATAGTCTCGGTCGCAACAAATAGAGAGGTAATCTCTCGAACAAAAGCACAATAAAACAGACGGAAAACGCCAAAAGTAAGAGGCGCACCCTGTAAATGGGTGTCGTCTCTTTTTTTTACGGAGTAAAAATGCCAACTTACGGAAGAAGAAAAATTACAGTCCCTGCGGAAAAAATCGACGAAAGCAACATCGTTGATATTATCGGCGAGGCTTCTACAATTCATCAGGAAAATGCGGCTGAAATTGACTATCTGTATAACTATTACAGGGGCAAGCAGGACATTCTCAACCGCACCAAAACATATAACACTTCGGTACTTAACAAAATCGTCGAAAACCGCGCCTACGAGATAGTTTCTTTTAAGAAAGGCTATATCGTTGGCGAACCGATACAATACACCGCAGTCAACAAGGGAAAAGCGGAAGCCGTTGCGGAGTTTAACCGCATTATGGAGCTTGTCGGGAAAGAAGAAAAGGACATTAGCCTTTTCGAGTGGATATTTATTGCCGGCACGGCATTTATGGCGGCACTTCCCGAGGACGCTGAAGATCTTCCCGATAGTGCGCCGCTTGTTTTAGACGTTGTTGATCCGCGTAATGCTTGTGCTATTTATTCTTCCCAAATCGGCGGCAGGCATCTTGCAACCGCATATTTTTATACCGACGCCGAGGGTGTAGAGCATTCCTATGTTTACACGCCCGACAAAATATATGACGTCGCGAATGAAGAGTACACTGTAAAGGACAACCCGATAGGGCTGATACCAATTATTGAATACCCGGCGAACAACTCACGGCTTGGGTCGTTTGAAGTCTGCACGGAGCTTCTCAACGCCATAAATACGCTTGACAGCAACAGGCTTGACGGCATTGAACAATTCATTCAAAGCCTGCTTGTCCTTACCAATGTAGAGCTTGAGGACGGAGAAGATGCAACCACCATAAAAGAAAAAGGGCTTTTGCTGCTTAAATCTATCGGCGAGAACAAAGCAGAAATTGATCTGATCTCGTCGCAATTAGACCAATCACAAGCGCAAACGCTGAAAAACGACCTTTACAATGCCGTTTTAACAATTTGCTCCATGCCGAACCGAAACAGCGGAAACGGCGACACAACGGGTATTGCGGTCGTTTATCGTGACGGTTGGAGCGCGGCAGAGACTTCCGCAAAGGCAACGGAGTCAATGTATAAACGCTCGGACACGGCCATGCGGCGCGTTATCTGCACGATTTTAACGCAAAGGGGCTCTATTCCTGATTTGACCGCTGCGGATATTGTCTGCAATTTTACCCGTAATAATTATGACAATCTTTCGAGCAAGGTAACGGCGCTTATAAATATGCTCGGCTGTAATTGGATAGACAGACATTACGCATACAGGGCAAGCGGATTGTTTGTTGATAGTGAGGAGGCTTGTCTTGCCGGAATTAAATTCCATGAGGAACAAGCGGCCGCAGAAACAGAAACAGAGACGGAGGCAACCGTATGACATTGTTTTTTGACGAGCTAAATAATTTTGAAACAAATTTGCGCGACTTGTCCGCAACGACGGCAGCGGAACTGACGCCGGAAGAACGAATAAAATTTTATACGGACGAAGTGCTTGATATGCTGATCCTTGCTTGGTCTTTCGGGAAAGAGGACGCATTGTCCGAAATCGGTGAGATTGTAGGCCACTCGGTAGAAATTCCCGACGACACCGAAAAAATGCGCGAAAGCATTTATAGAGTGATCGACGAGAAGGACTTTGCGGACAGAATAGCCGAGTATGCACCCGACAACTCCATAGAAGACATAATCCGCGTGGTTGAGACTGACAGCGACCACAATTACAACGCCGGAAAATTTGAAACGGCAGTTTCCGCGTTTGGCGAAGTGGCAAAAGAAGGCGCAACAGTCAGAAAACGCTGGAACACGGCGGCCGATGAACTTGTCCGCGATACACATTCTTATCTCGAAGGGGTAGAGGTTGGTTTGTCGGACAAATTTTACACTTATGACGGAGATAGCACGTATTATCCAACGGCATTTTCATTGCCGCAGAACAATATAAATTGTCGCTGCTGGATAACGCTTATCGGAGATATAAACCGACGGTAGAGAAACCGAAAATCGCAAACGGTAGAGAAACCGAAAATCGCACAAATTTCCCGTTATTACGGGCGGCAGAGAAGCCGGAAATCGCGGAAGGAAAGAAATGGAAGAAAACAAAAACACAAACCTTGAGTCAAACGAAACATCTGAAGAGGAAGCGCTCATAAAGCAGCTTCGTGACGAGAACGCAAAGTTGAAAGCGTCCGTATCAAACGCAAGCGCCGAGGCGAGCAAGTACAAAAAATCGCTAAAGGAATTGCAGACCGCAGAACAGAACAAAGCGCAAGAAGAAGCTGAAGAAAAAGAGCGAATGAAAGAGGAACTTGCAATACTTCGCAAAGAGAAAACCATTAGCGAGTACACGAGTCAGTTTCTCGGCATAGGATATTCGGAAGCGCTTGCAAAGGAAAAAGCCGAGGCTTTGGCTAACGGCGACATTGCAAAGGCAAACGCCGTTGAAAAAACATTCCTTGAAGAGACCGGCAAAAAAGCAACCGCCGAAGCTCTTAAAAACATGGGTAAGCCTCCGCTTAATAACGCAGGCGGCACTTTGACAAAGGCAGACATCCTAAAAGAAAAAGACATTGTGAAAAGACGAAAACTGATTGAGGACAATATAGCCCTCTTTGAGTAAAAACTAAACAGGAGAATTTTAGAAATGGCAGTAAGAGCAAATCAGACAACCACAGCAAACAGCAGCGTAGAAGCACGCAAAATAGACCTTTCGACCTCTTTTGGGGAGAGATGGCAGGGGCTTCTTGATATTCTCGGAATATCAAGAGCAATTGAAAAAGCGCCCGGAACGGCTATTCGCATCATTAAGACGGAGGTTGACCTTAAAGGCGGCAATGTTCCCGAAGGCGAGGAAATCCCTCTTTCCCCTGTAACCTATACCGAAGAGGTTATAGACGTACTCGATCTTAATAAATACGGCTGGTCTGTTTCCGCAGAAGAAATTATGAAGAATGGTTATAACGTTGCGGTTGGAGACGCAGATCGGGCGGCTTTAAGCAAGATTGAGGGCGGCATTCTCGACAAGTTTTATACAGCGCTCAAGACCGGAACGCTTACAAGCATTCAGCCGACGTTCCAAATGGCGCTTGCTATGGCTCGCGGTTATGTTGTCAATGAGTTTCAGCGAATGAACAAAGAGGCAACCGAAATTGTCGGCTTTGTAAACACCCTTGACGCTTATACCTATCTTGGCGGAGCGGCAATCAACGAACAGGCTGACTTTGGTGTGCGCTACATTCAGAACTTTATGGGCTATCGCACCATTTTCCTTGTTGACGACACGCTTATTTCACGCGGAACGGTTATCGCCTGCCCTTCGCAGAACCTTGTAAACTACTACATTAACCCCGAAAACGCCGACTTTGACCGCGCCGGGCTCGTTTACACGACCGACGGCGTGTCAAACCTTATCGGTATTGCTGTTGACGGCAACCACAGCCGCGCAGCTTCTGACGCTTGGGCTGTTTATGGCAATGCCCTTTTTGCTGAATACCTTAACGGTATTTCGGTTGTTACCTTTGGAAGCGGAAGCCTCAAGACCGCCACAGTTACATCAGCGGCGGGAACCGAGACGGGAGACAGCAAGATCAAGGTTGTTTACACCCTCGGAAACGGCGAAAAGGCGTTTTACAAGGAAGGCTCGGCAGCCGAGACTTACACCTACGGAGAAGAGGTTGACCTTACGGGATATACCGAAATCGCAACCGGCGCAGACGTTGAGGTTTCGGGGCTTACCGCAAGCAACGTACTGTCGGTTGTTGTTGTCAACGGCACCGGTCAGGCCGTAGCAAGCGGTAGCGCAACAATCGTTGTCAAGTAATATGTGCAAACATGAGTTTGTCGGCGACGCAAAGGGCGTTAAATGCGCCCTTTGCGGAAAGCGGCTGACCGCAAAGGAATATGGCGAAAGTCTGCGCAAACCCGATTTAACGATAGAGACCCCAAAAGAGCAAGCGAAACCAAAAACAACGCGAACAACCAAACCAGCAAAAACAAAAATAAAAGAAAAACATGATAAAAGATAAAATTCAGGCAATCAAAACAATGCTCCCTGTAGGAGCGGACATATCCGAGGACAGGCTGGTTGCGTTTTTGGATATGGCAAAAGAAGAAATTCTCTCGTGGATGTATAACGGCGAAATTCCGGACGGCATAACCGACGTTCCCGCCAAATACGAGCGCGTACAAATACACGCGGTTGTTATCGGTATAGGCATAATCGGAGGAACAGGCGAGACCACCCACGCCGAAAGCGGCATATCTCGGACGTTTAAGTACACAGATATGGTTGACTATATCCACAAGAATGTATTTCAGTACGCGAGGTTTTTGTAATGTTTACTCTTTTAGCAAATCGGCGAAATATTTACGTTGCGGCATTAAAGGCAGAGCGCAAAGAGACGGACAAGGACGGATATTTAACGGGTGCGGAAGATAAAATTTACGACCGCCCCGCAAAATACAAGGTAGTTGTCTCCCAAAGAACCGGGAACGCCTTTCTTGACCCTTTCGGGCTTGATTTAGACTACGGATATACATTCGTAGACGACACGGCAAAACAGCGGTTTGCAGAAGGCTCTTTGTTGTGGATAGACGCGGAGCCGTGTAATTCGGAAGCGGATTACATGATCGTCGCGGCTCGTCGCGGACTGTCAAATACCATATACGCCGCAAAAAAACTATGAAGGTAATATCGTTTAGTCTTAACCCGGCAGACATAAGACGCGCAATATCCGAGCTTCAAGAATACAAAGCGTGGGTAAAAAACCGAGCGGAAGAACTGATAAAAAGGCTTGCCGCTGAAGGCTTTGAAATCGCAAAAGAGGGCTTTGATGAGGCAACCGTTGACGAAGGGCAACACACACCTAAAACCGAGTGCAGTTTAGTCAGCGAGGGCAACGGCTACACGATATACGCAATCGGCGACGAGGTAATGTTTATTGAGTTTGGCGCAGGCGTTTATTACAACGGCGCAGGCTCACACCCGGAAAAACCGGCAGGCCTTGCAGGCATTGGCGAATACGGACATCACCTTGGAAAATTGCAGTCATGGCATTATGAACGGAACGGCGAAAAACACACAACGCACGGCACTCCGGCGCAAATGCCTATGTATAAAGCAAAAGCCGCAATGCGTAACCGCTTTATTGAATTGGCAAGAGAGGTTTTTTCTGAATGATTACAGAAAATATGATATTTGACCGGCTATCTAAACAGCTAACAGCTAAACACAAGGGATTATACGTCACATCAGTATATGAGCCTGTGGCAAGGCGGCTACCCTGTGTTTTTGCATACGAAAGCCACGTCACGCAACGGAAACGGAACATATCTTTAACGGATTTTGCCAATCATAGAGTAAGCACCTTTACAGTAGAGGTTTACGTCAAAAAAGACGGCGGCAAAGCTCTTTTGCAAGAGATAACCGAAAACGTTAAACAAATATTTGCGGGTTTATTTTTCATCTTGCAAACAGAGGACTCGCCGCCAAACGCCGATTTATCAATAACGCGCCGTGTTTTGCGGTTTAGCCGCGTAATCGGAAACGGCGACACAATAACGAAGGAGTAAAAGATGAATTGTCCGTATTGTAAGAAAAAGACAATCCCGGGGGCGAAGACTTGCGGATATTGCAAGGCGGCACTCCCGGAAGCACCAATAAAAACAGCTAAAAAAGAGAAAGGAACGGAGGTAAAGGAAAATGGCTAATGGACTAATAAGCGCAGGCGCAACCGTTAAATGGGCGGGAGAAGCCACAGCCGGAACACGCCCCACGAGTGGTTATACAATACTTCCCGGGGTTACGGCAGTACCGGCTATCAATCAGGACGCGAATGTAAAGCAGACAACGCCGATCAATCAGACCGTCAATCACACTTACACGCGCGGCCTTGCCGATCCCGGCGCAATAGGGCTTACCGTCAATGATTATGACGCGTTCAGAACAGGATTTTCAGCGATGAAAACCGCTTACGACGCATTAGACGGCGGCAAACAGATGTGGGTCGAGCTTGCATACCCGCCTGAAGCGGGTCTCGCCAGCTTCTATATGCCCGTTGAGGTAACGGAGCTTGGCTTTGGCGGCTTTGAGGTTGACGAGGTTATGGAAAACACCGTAAATCTGATCCCTGCCGGGGCAATGGTCGAAGCGGAGGCAAGCGCTTAAATTACACATATTTCCAACACCGGGTTCCCGGTGTTGGAAATTTACAAACAAAACGTAAAAAAGGAGAGAAAAAACAATGACTACCAAAGAAACAAAAGAAGCAATCAAAATTACTGACACCGAAAACAACAGGGTTTACGTCCTCGACTTTGACTTGGAAAGCATAAAATACGCACAGAACAACGGCTTTTTGTGGGAAGAAATTGACACTCGTTCCGCGACACTTATTCCGCTGATATGGTACACGCTTTTCAGGCGTCACGAGAAGAACGTATCAATGGCAGAAGCGGAAAAGCTGCTTAAACGTCTTGGCGGTATGTCGGAAGCGCTTATCGTGCGCATACGCCAGCTTTGGGAGCAGACGTTAGCGCCGTTATACGCCGACGAAGAGGACACCTACGACCCAAAAGCAACGGGGCTAATAATAGAGATGTAACAAACAAAAGCCTATCCGAAATCCTTGAAGACCTATGTCCTCAATATATGGCGTGGGGTATGACTTATGCTGAATATTGGCATGGCGACACTCTAATGCACAAGGCGTTTCGTGAAAAGGCGAAAATAGAAACAGAGAGAGACAATTACAACGCTTGGCTTGCGGGCGCATACATATATAACGCAATAAATGTTGCCATTGTCAACAATTTCGGCAAGAAACGGACGCAGTTGCGGCATTATATGTCACCTTTAGAGATTGTTCCACGCAAGAAGAAGAAACCCGAAAACGAAATAATTTCAGAGTACAAACGTCAAGCCGAAGCGTTACGAGCGATAGCGAAAAAGAATAATTCGCAAAGGAAAAAGCAAAGTGGCAAACGAGAGCCTTGACACTTTACAGTTA
Source organism: Lachnospiraceae bacterium UBA3774 (assembly GCA_002369255.1). GTDB lineage: Bacteria > Bacillota > Clostridia > Lachnospirales > Lachnospiraceae > UBA3774. Next base: position 25,729 of record DFFO01000092.1, on the reverse strand, counting down.
AACATTACGCAGACCACCGAAGGCGTTGACGCGCAAATAGACCTTTTAGCTGCGGCGCTTGAACGGCTTGCTGCGGCTTCAAATGGTCTGCACTTTAATACGCAAGCGGCGACAGAGTACGCCCGCGCAATAGACCGTATCAATTCGGCGGCGATAAGAGCGGCGCGAAACATTGAGAATTTAAACAATGCCGGAGGAACGATCACGCCCCCGCAGACGACGCAAAGCCCTGTAATTGATATGTCAGGTTATTCATTCCCGACACCGACGCAGACGGCGGCAGTTGACACATCGGCCATTACGGCGTCAAGCGAAGCCACGACAACGGCGGCGAGGGATTTTGAGAGCGCGACGACGGCAGTTACGGGCTTTACTACGAGCATTTCCAATCTGTCAACAGCGCTTTCTGGAGTGAACACGCGGCTTACCAATCTGTCAACAAGGCTTGACGCGGTTGCGGGCAACGCCGACAGGGCAACGGGAAGTATATCGTCATTATCCCAAACAACAACATCATACGGAAACGCGGCGACAAGGGCGACGTCAAGCTCCAATCACTTCGGCGGAGCGCTTCAACAGACAACGCGCAGGCAGCGCGAATATTCTCGCGCGTCTGAAACGGCTACCAAAAGCACAGGCAAGTTTTTCTCGTCAATAAAGCGCATAGCCGTATATAGAGCTATCAGAACGGCTTTAAGAGCGATTACAACAGCTTTTAAAAACGGGCTTGATTATATGTACGAATTTTCCTCAACGACCGACGGAAAATTCAAAAACAGCATGGACGAGATATCTTCATCCGCCAAATACCTGTCAAATTCGCTTGGCGCAATGCTTGTGCCTATTATCAACGTAGTGGGCCCGGTTTTAGTTTCCATAATGGACACAATCGGCAATATCGCGCAGGGTATAGGACAGGTAATAGCCAAACTAACGGGGCAAGAGTGGCAAAGCGTAGATAAATACTTTGTTGAATACAAGGAGAGTGCAGACGCGGCCACGTCCTCCGTTAAGGAGTTCAAGCGTCAGCTTCTTGATTTTGATGAGCTTAACGTTATTTCCTCGGACTCCGGATCGGGCGGTGGCTCGGGTAGTGGTTCGGGTAGTGGCAGCGACAAAAACGGAAGCACACTCCCGACGAGTTCGTTTGATTTTCCGCTTCTTGCCTATCCGAAGAAACCGACTGATGATGACGGAAACGGCGGCGGCGGCGGTCACGGGGTAACAGTAACCGACTTTTTGGGTTATGTTGCTCTTGGCGGCCTTGCTACGGCTCTTTGGAAAAAGCAGAAAGAGCAGCAGGACAAAGAAAAACAGCCGGGATATTCCCCTTCTCCCGTTCCCGGTCTTTCACCTGTTCCGGCGCCATACGGAGGTCTTGAATATGGCTTTTCCGCAGTTATGCAGGCACAAGACCGGGCAAGAGAGGGCGCCGGAGCGGCAAACTTCGCGGCAGACGCGGCAACAAGGGCAACAACTTCCGCAGCAAAAAGCACAGCAGCAGCAGCGCAAACGACAACAGAGGCTTTAGGCTTTTGGGATACGCTCAAGATGTGGTTTGAAAACACGCCTGCGCCCGCATTACGCCAGCCAATGATAAGTCCGGCCGCCAACGCAGCAGCGCCCACAGTAACAATATCGCAAGGAATGAAGGAAGCGGCGGCGGGTGGAATAGTAACCGCACTTTTGGGGCTGCTCTCGTTCCTGTTTACGGGTGTTCCCGTGTTTGCCGAAGAGCCGAAGAAAAAGCCTGTCACGGCGGGCGTCGGGAATGTTGTGGGAAACATTGGAAAGCCCAAGAGCACAACATCAAAAACAGACCCGATAACTGCGGCGGGCGTCGGAACGCTTACGAGCCTTACGCTAAAAACAAAAGAATACAACAGCGAGACCAAAAAAGCCGGTACGACTGCCACAAGCACGCTCGGCATTGTGGGCAAGACGGCAGCGACTATCAAAGACAAGCTCGTGGAGGTTGGCGAGAAGCTGAAAAGCGGTCTTGTGTCGTCAACAACAAAAGCGTCAAAATCAACACAGACGCTTGCTACGAACGCGGCGACTTCGGCAACAAAGACACAAAAGGCTTGGACAGGCGCAGGAAATGCGCTTGTTGACGTAATGAACAAAACGGGAACAAGCGGAAAAACGGCATTTTCGACCGTAAACACGAGTATCGGAACGACCAAAACCACGGCAAGCGGTTTGTCTGCCGTGCTTGAGGGTGTCGGTAAGATAAATGTTACGCCGGACGGGATCAAGAACACAAAGACGGGGCTTGACGAGATAATCAGCAAAACCAAAGAAGCGTTTGTTGCGCTGTTCGGACTCAAAAACCTTACCAACAAGACAACGGGAACGGGCTTGCGCAATTCTGCGCTGAATATTTGGAACGCGCTTATGGGCGCCACTATCCCGAATAAGCCGAGCACATTAAGTTTTACGCCATACGCACAGCCATACGCAGAAGGCGGCCTCCCGGCACAAGGAACGCTTGCGCTGATAGGTGAGCGCGTAGGCGACACAGAAATCCTCGGAAACATCAACGGGCGCACCGGCGTAGTTGGCGGCAACGAGGTAACGGGAATAGCTACGGCAGTATATGACACCGGCAGAAGCGAGGCGGAGCTTTTACGCGAACAAAACAATCTGCTCCGGCAGCTAATAGCCAAGACCGGGAATGTCAAACTTGTGCCCAATTCGCAAGCGGGTAAATGGGTACGGCAGGCAAGTGACGCATACGCAAAGGTAACAGGAGTATAACATAATGGCATTTAGTGGTGTATTGGTGTCGGTAAACAATTCCAAGGACGGAGTTTTTACGCTAATTCCCAACAAGTACATATTTTTTGACAGCTATAAAGTGACCCCGGATCAGATAATCGATCTTGATAGTGGCAGAGACACAACGGGAGTATTACACCGCAACGCATTGTCACATCGCGCCTCAAAAATGGAATTTGAGACGCCGCCGATTACAAACACGGAATGGAATGCCCTGTGGGAAATAATTACGAGCAAGGTAGTCAATAAGCGAGAGCGATATTTATATGTTCGCTATTACGACCCCTTAACAGACGAATACAAGAAGGGAAAATTCTATATCCCGGACGTTGAATTTACGATTGAGCGCATTGACGAGGACGAAAAGAAGATTTTTTACGAAAAAATACGTCTTGCGTTTATCGAATACTAATTCAGAAAAATATCTACCATTTATTTTAGCGATTTAGGGCGGTTAAATTGTTTTTATGGATAAATACCTACCTTAAACCGCAAAGCCGCCGTATCGAAGCGACAGGCGGCAAATTGAGGGTTTTAGATGTATAAAGGACTGTCAAATGACTATCACAGCAAAATAATAGACCAAATCAGCCCGCAAAACGCAGTTTTGGACTTCGGCGAGTGGTTCTTACGCGCAAGCGACGGAGATTTTACCTCGACGGACGGCCTGCGCCTTGAGGATAATTTTTCTGCCGGCGAAAATATCAGCATTGGGGAGTGCTTATCAAAGACACTTACCGTACAGATTTACAACGACAATATGATTTTGCGGTCGGCTGTTTTTGACCGCGCAAAATTGTATATTGGTGTGCAGATTAGCGAAACCGAATTACAGGCAACCGGGTTTACGGCATATATAGAAGCGACCGACGGTAATGTTTTCGCCGTCGCCTCTGACGGTTTTTACGTCAACAATGTAAAAAAGAGTGCCGATATACCCATATCAATGATCTACGAAGCCGGAACACTAACGGCATATACAAGCGAAAGAGCGTTTGTTTATGATGTTGCAACAGACACGATAAGCGATATAACGCCGCCAAACGCATTTTTTGCGCGCAAAATGACAAACAATGCAATATGCATTGAGAAGATAACGAGCGCGGTAACGGTTGATGGCGTTGCATATCCGCAATACCTTGTGAATGAATGGACGACCGAAGAAGAGTCCGCGACTTGCGGGCACTATGAGTATTGTCCTTGTGGCGTGTTCCTTTTTGACGCGCCAAACCGTGCGGACGACATCATTATGACGGAAGCCTTTGACCAAATGACGCGGCTTGATATTAACTTTGATAATTTCAAGCCATCATTGCCTACTACCCTCGGCGGTTTATTTTTGGACTTGTGTGCTTTTGCCGGTGTTGAGGCTGGGTCAAGCACGTTCCCAAACAGTACGCATGCAGTCGCAAAAAATCCGCTTACAAAAACGGGAATGACGTGCAGAGAAGCGCTGTCTTACATAGCAGAAGCGGCAGGCTGCAACGCGGAATTTGACCGCAACGGACGATTGCAATTACGTTTCGTAGCGGCGGGGATCGTCGCAACAATTCCGAGAACGCAGATAAAAGCGCAAACGGAGGAAATATCCGAATTTCTTGTAGGCCGGCCAACGCAGATAATAAACAGAACCGAGGACGGCGCAGTTTATTCCTATGGCGAGACAGACGGGAACGCATATGAGATATACGCAAACCCGTTTTTGTCCGGCTCGGGTCTCGGAATACAGTTTGCGGCGCTTAACGGACTTCCCGAATATAAGACCGGAGGGTTTGAATTGTTAGAGCTTGACCCGTCAATAGATTGTGGCGATATGGTAGCGGTTGCCGTATTGTCGGGCGCAGACACTATTTTTTACAACGCTTACGGAAAAATTCTTACGGACAATGACGGCAATATATTTACGGCAGCAGAACAGATAATTAACGTTCCGCTTACGTCACAAAGCATACGCTTTGCGGGGCTTACATCAGGCGCTTACAACATAACGGGAACGGCAAAGCGCGACTTGACGGGTTATGCTCGCGGTGGGTATTCTGCCGAGGTAGCAAACAATCCTCAAGGGGTCGTCAACGTAATACAGGCGGCGACGCTGCAATCGCCAAACTACGAACCGCTTACAAGCGGAATTAAAATAGATTTTTTAAACGGAATAATAAACGCGCCGCGTTTTTCCGTCGGCGATGAATACACAACGCCCGACGGCACTCAACAGCGGGTAGCGCATATTGATCCTTTTGAATTTTTGTACGACAAAACCGAGCCGGAGCCGTTGGGAACTATGTACGGCGTTTGGGAAGGTGACGAAGCGGAAAGCTACGAGATAGCCATAACGCCCAAAAGCGCTATTTTGCGGCTTTCGGATTATACGCAAACGCCAAGTTTACAAAAAATGATAGAGATTGCCGCAACGGGCATAACGATTTCAGACTATGTTGCGCGAAAGAGGGCAACTTTGACCGCAACGGGAATAATTACGGAGGACTTATAAAAATGCCGGTACCAACAATAACAGACAGCGAGGGCGTAGAGCACGGCCTTATACCGATTGGCGCAGATGATATTAGTGCGGTTGCATACACGCAACAGACATTGACCGCAGCACAAAAGGCACAAGCGCGGGAAAACATCAACGCGCTCGGGAAAGACGAAGCCGCTTCCGGGCTTGCCGGAACGCTTGCGGGAGCCGTAAACATAACGGCAGGGCAGTCCATTTACTACGCATTAGAGAGCGGCACGGCTTCAGGGTATTATGATTTAGGCGACTTCGTGCTTGTCTTTGTTTCAGTTGTCGCGCAATCAGAGAGAACTTACACGACGGGCGGCGCACTTGCGGTTGTGGAAGGTTTACCGAGCGCGAAAGCGTGGACTCCGCTTGCCTGTGCCGTGAACACGGGCTCTGCAGTTATAAACGGCTTTATCAATACAAACGGCAACCTTGCGTTAAAGGCAAGCGCGGGAACAGTAATACCGTCGGGCGCTATTGTTCGTTGGAGTGGTCTATACGCGAAGGCATAAGGAGAGAAAATGGACGCATTTGTTTACGAGAACGGTACTTTGTGGCAGTACGACGCGGGGCAGAAGATCCGCGTAAACATTGACATACCCGACAAGGCGCTTGTGCATTTTAGCAATTCAGAAAGCCTTTTCGTATCCGTGGTACGCGCCACGGAGAGCGTGGACGTGACAATAGACGCGAAAAAATTTATTGCCGCAGCGTGTCCGGCAGACGGCGAGGTGTTTAATTTCGAGTGGATTGACGGACAATGGACGCTTAATGACGAGGTAGTAGAGTTATCTTATTATGGGATAACCGCTACCGAACCTGAGGACGAGGGTTCCGGCTTTACAGTTGCTTGCAATGCTGTCGCGGAGGTAGAGGTAACGGACGGTTACGCGGCAATACCAAATCAGGCTTTGTTAAGCGGTGGCGTCCTTAATGTTTATGCTTATACCGAGGACGAAAGCGGCGCAAGAACTATTGTTCGCAACACTTTTATTGTTTGCGAACGGGCTTTGCCGCCTGATTACGTTTACACGGAAACGCCCGTAATAAATTACACAACGCTTGTAAATTTAATCGCCGAGATCGAGGCCGCGCTACAAAAAATCATAAACGTGTCTGCGTCAGCAAGCACGCTTCCGGAAGACGAAGAAGCCACGGCAAGCGCAGAACTGTCTGCCACGGGGCTTGTATTCACTTTTGGTATTCCGCAGGGCGCGCAAGGCGCACCCGGAAAGGACGCTGTTGTTGATCCGACGCTATCAGTAGAGGGAGAAGCGGCAGACGCCAAAGCAACAGGCGAGGCGATAGCGGCGGCGGTAAATCTTGCCGATAGCAAATATACCTTGCCTATAAACGGTATTCCTTCAAGCGATATTGCTGACGAGGCGATAAGCACAAACGAGCTTGCAAACGGTGCAGTCACAGACGATAAAATGGCAGACCCTTATCAGGTGCTATTGTGGGAGAACGCCGACGATAACGAGGGAATGGGCTCCGGCATAGTAAAATTCAATCAGCGTGCGGATTTTACAAAGTATAAGCATATATTTATTGAGTTTCGTGTATGGGCGGCCAGCACCGCTAAAGCCTACGTCACAATGGTTATCCCTGCGGAGAACTTCGGCTATACGGGTAGCAGAGAGGCGGCATATAACGCCACTACGGTATCAACAGTCAGCGGCGTAACTACCGTTAGAGGTAGGCAGATAACGGGGCTTGGGCGTGATGATATACGCTTCGCAAATGGCTATCAGGGCAACACGGGCGGCTCCACATATATGGTTCCCTCTCGGATATGGGAGACGAGGTGAACAATGGAAACAATTATCTCGGTAATTATTACAGGTGTACTCGGCATTGTCGCCACGGTTATCTCCGCAAAAGCGACAAGGGATAAAGTATCAACGGAGCTAAAAGAGCGTGCGGCTGTTACGGACAACGAACTGTCGCACATGAAGGCCGAAATGCAAGAAATGAAGGCTGACATCAAGGAGCACAACGGCTATGCAAAAATGTACGCCGCTTCCGTGGCGGTTTATGATGAGAAATTCAAAGTTGTAAATCATCGGATTGATGATTTAGAAAAGAAAGGAGCATGAAAATGATATTCAGAAACAACAAGGTTTACGATGTTTTTAAATGGCTTGCGCTTGTTGCGCTTGACGCGGTAGGTGTAGCGTATAACGCGCTTTCGGGCGTTTGGGGCTTGCCGTTTGGTGGCGAGGTGGAAAGAACCTGCGTAATCACCTCTATACTTATCGGTACGCTGATAGGCGTTAGCGGCGCAAGGTATCAGCACAACAATTATAACATTAACGATTTTACCTATGAGGACTACGAGATCAGGGAGGCGGAAGGAGAAAGCGACAATGACTAAAGGCGAGGCAATAACGAAGGTGCTGCATAGAGGCTATGACGAGCTGGGTTACCTCGAAAAAAGCAAAAAGGCATACAAAGCTGATCCGCTTGTCGTCTATGACAAGACCAAGGGCGCAGGAACTGACAACATCACAAAATATTGGCAAGACATCAAGAAGGCGTTTCAAGGCCAGCCGTGGTGTCAGGTATTTGTGTACTACCTGTTTTTCGCGGTTTTCGGTAAGACAAGGGCGGCGAAGGTGCTGTATCTCGACTCGTGGGATAGCTTTGAGCCGTGGGATTATTTTGCGACAATGAGCTGGCGCAAAAACTTTGAAAATCATGACGCGAGGGTGCAGACCAGCAAAGCACAGGTTGGCGACATCGTGTTTTTCAAAAAATCGCACGTTGGAATTGTTTACCGAATTGAGCCCGACTATATCTACACGATAGAGGGCAATACCTCGGCGGCGGCCGGAGTCGTCAGAAATGGCGGCTGCGTGCGGACGAAAAGATATAAGCGTAAGAAAGGCGGCGTTGACGAGGTAGACTTCTATGGCCGCCCGAATTGGAGCGCAGTTATCAACGGAAAATCAACGAGATAATAGAACGGTTATCGTTTTATTGCCCTTTTCATCGTCGTCGCTTCTGCGACATTTGAGAGGGCGCGGCGGGTTCCCCTCCTCCCGCCGCTTTTTTAATTTTAGACAACATTGATAACAAAAAGCCCGAAAACCCGCATAAATAGGCGATTGAAATTTAATCTACTGTTATTTTCCGGCGGCCAGTTTTACGACTTCATATCCGCCGTTGTAGATCCCTTCTTTGCCAAGCTTTTGTATCTGACGGCACATCGTCTTTAATATCATCGGGTCACTTATCAGCGCGTCTATCATCATTTGCAGCTCTTTTGCGCTCTCGCATTCAAAGGTCGAGTCGCCGAGCTCCTGCGCGTGGATCGCGCCGTAAACCTCGTGTCCGCCGATATGCCTCATCATGAGCTTGGGCACGGGATAAAACGCCAGCTCAGAAGGCTTTGTGACCAGCACGTCGGATTTTCTCATAAGGAGATTTGTGGAGTAAACCGCCTCAAAGATATCTTTATTATAAATGGCATAAATACCGCCCGGCGCGTTATCGTCAAGTTCCTCCGCCCATTTTTCCAGCTTGTCATATTCGTCAAAAAAGCATTTGCAGTTCTTTTCAAATCCGGGGAGCTTCTTGGTGATATAGTTCCACATATCCAGATGATCGCCGAAATTTATGATAAGAGAGGCTTTTTTGTCTTTCAGATATTTTGCGAGATGACGGATCATTGACAGATAAAGATCCGCTCCGGCTCCTGCGCCGCCGACGGTCATAAGAAAACGCAGAGGCTTTTTGCCATCGATCCTTCTGATCCTGGCATCGCAGTCGGCTTCGATATTTGCCGTCAGTTCATGATCGACGTAGTGACCGACCTGATACAGATCCTCGTCGGGAATATGGCACAGCGCGTCTTTTGACATACCGTTAAGCATCTTGTAACCAAGATATGCAAAAGGCGTCTGCACGGTATGAATTGCGCCTTCGGAGAGATGAAGCGCCATGGGCCAGTTGTCGGGGATCGCGTTTACCACATGGGTAAGCCCCGCGTGGATCGCGCCTTGGCTTGGCCAGACGTGAGTAGCCACGTAAGGGATATCCTTTGGCAAATCATTGAAAATAGGAACAAGAAGCTCCGCGTTTTTCTGATCCGCGGCATTATAGGTGATCTTGCGAAAGCCCTCTGAATTGAGCGGTTCCCAGTAAAGTTTGTTAAAAAGCGCGACTTTTTGGGAAAGTTTCGAGCCCATGGAATAAAGATCATTCTGGGCGCCGATCATTTTTGAACCCGTCGCGTCAAAAGAGGCCAGATCAAACCACAGAGGCGTATATCCGAGAGCCTGAGCGCAGGAGGCAATAGCCATCGATATACGATAATGCCCAAAGCCCATACGGATATTTCCGACTACAAGCGGATTTTCGGGAAGAGAAAGGGGAGTGTCGGCAAAGACCAGATTTTGCATTTTTATCTCTTTTATCTGCGAAATAGGCTCGGTGCCGAGATGATAAGTCGCCTTGCTGTCATCACCGAATCTGCGGATATATTTTTGCTTGCTTTTTTCTGCGTTTTTGAGTGTTTTTTCGTCTATCGGATTTCCGAAGATGCTGCTGCTTTTATCCATTTATCAATACTCCTTTTTTTGCATTGTACTTAATAACTCCGCTGTGGCCGTCCAATCTGAATCTGATAGTAATGACGTCTTTATCTACCGTGATATCCGTGATATCGGCCTTTGTCAGTTTTTCCGTTTCCTTAAGAAAACGCAGCTTTCCGGCGCTGTATTTCCCGACGTTGTCGCTCGTCATAAAAACGCTTCCGCACAGATGATTCAGAACGCAAAGTGCCATACGCTGTTTTCTCGAAAGCCTGATATTGTCGCTGCGCAAAAGAAAAACGTCCGGATCGCACAAAAAGACCGTGCCGTCCATAAAGGTTCGGAAAATAGTATTTTGAAGAGTGGTCTTTGTAGATATTCTCTCCCGGTGCATCGGCCTCATATAAAAAACGTCGTTAAACTTTAGCGATACGTCAGGGCCGATACGGCAGTAGTCCACGAGTCCGAATGCGGACGAGAGCGGAACGCCGCAGCCGAGTATCAGCGAGTCTTTAAGCTCCTCGCGCAGCAGCTGCATCCCGTCTCTCATGATTTCGGCCCGTGTTTTGCCGCAATCAAGGTCGCTTCCGGCGATCAGCGCCGCGGCATAGAGAAAGTCGAGCTTGAAAAAGTCAAAGCCCATCTCTTTAAAGCTGCGAAGACACTGCCTGATATAATCGCGCACCTGCGGTTTTGTAATATCCAGCGCAACGTGCCCGCTCCAGTTGCTGCCTGCAAATACAGGCTCTCCGTTTTTGCGGCAGATCCAGTCCGGATGCTCGTTAAAAAGCCGGCTTTTCGTTTCGCATACAAAAGGAGCAAGCCAGATGCCGGCCTTCAGACCCTTATCATGTATTTTTTCGACAATGCCGCACAGCCCGTTCGGAAATTTCTTGGCGTCAGTATCCAACCAGTCTCCGACAAAGGTCTCGTATCCGTCGTCTATCTGGAACAGGTCGAAGCTTTCGCTGTCGATCCCTTCGAGGGCTCCGAGCATTTTTTCTTCATTTATATCCTGATAATCGAGATACCAGGAGGTATATCCGCGTATCGGCGAGGCCTTGCAGCTTCCGAAGTTTGAAAAATATCTGCGGACTACTTCGCACATTTTTCCTTCATAATGGACAAAATCAAAAAGCGTAAACTCGCCGTCAGGGCGCTTTCCTTCGACGTCGCTGCGAAGCAGGATCATATGATTTTGCTTGTTATAATGCGTGATCATATATGCGTTTTCTTCGTTGAGCGAGCCCACAAGGTAGGTGGAACCGTCGGATTTGCGGACGTACGAATAGGTAAAGCCGTGAAAATGGTCTTTGTTGTATTTGTAAAACCAGGCGTCTCCGTAATTTTCAAAGTGAAAAAGATTCTTGATGGCAGCGGGAACCCGGTTCATATTGTGAACCTTTTCTTTAAACGAATACTCGCGGGTTTCCGTCCAGGACTGATAACCGTTTAGAAAGATACGGCAGTCTTCTTCAAAATCATACTCTGCCGTAATAAAGGCGTCTTCAAGTATGATCGGCTTTTTGGGCGTGATAGTGACGGTGGTGCGCTCTTTACCTTCCGATACGGACAGAGAGTAGTCCTCATTTTCAAACGAGGACGAGAGATGACTCTCGCCCTCCGCAAAATACTTTATAAAAATATCCATCGGTTTTGTTATTCCTTGTCTGTCTCCTTTTCGGAAATAACGGACATTACTTTCTTTTCATTGTAGAATGACAGTATCAGAGCGCCGAGAGCGCAGAAGAGAACCGCCGCGATAGCTACTATGCGCAGGCCTGTCTCGGAAGCTGTCAGATCGTTTGAAGTCAGATCCTGCGTGGTTCCAAGAACCGCAAGAGAAGTAAAGGCGAGCATGGCAACGGACTGGCCGAACTTCATCGCAAAGGTTCTTGCTGCAAAGAACATTCCCTCGCGTTTTTCGCCGGTGAGTATCGCGTCTTCCTCGGCCACATCTGCAACGATAGCCTGAGGAATGATGCCAAGAAGCGCCATCGGGAAAGCGGCCACGACTACGATGATCGCGCCCATCACTATTCCCGGAAGCGGAAGGACGCCTATAAGCGCCGTAAATACGTAGGCGAGGGCAAGTCCCAAAAATCCGGTGATGACCAGTTTCTTTTTGCCGAACTTGCGTACCAGCTTTGAAACTATCGGATAAAAGCATGCCGAGAGCACTGTCATCCCGCCCAGAAAAACAGTGGTATAAAACTCGTCAAGCTGCATGGAAACTTTTACGAAGAAAGGAAGACCTGTCTGGAACAGAGTCAGGCCGATCCAGTATGCGATATCAGAAGCGGAAAACTTCAGGAAGTTTTTGTTTCTAAACGTTGCGCCAAGACTCTTCATCACGTTTGACTGGCTGGGCTTTGCGTCCACAAAATCCGTTTCTTTGAGCAGTAAAGTGGGAAGCAGCATGCAGATGCAGGCGATGACGGCAAGCGCGATAAACAGCAGGCGGTAGCTCCACTCATAGCTGACCGCGCTGCGAAGAGGCGCGGCAAAAACAAAGGGAAGATAAGCAATAAGAGTTCCGAAGAAGAAGGTCAGAGAGATCGCGGTGGAAATAAACATGCGGTCTTCCTGAGTCTTGCCGAACTCCGAAATAAGCGCGTTGTAAGGCGTGCAGTACATAGTCATGAAAAGATAGAAGAGGATAAGGAAACCGAGTATCCAGATGATATTTATGGTGCTGATGGCTTCCACGGGAGCGCAGAAAACAAGGACAGTTACGATCGAAAGCGGTATAGCTGCTTTTTGCATAAAAGGTATGCGGCGTCCTTTGGGGTTTTTGCTGCGGTCGGAAGCGGAAGCGATAAGCGGATCCGTTACGGCGTCAAATATTCTGCATACGAAGGTGATAAGCCCGAGTATCGTAAGAACTCCGAATATTACAAGGCCGGTAGGAACGTAAAATTTTGCGCCCTCTTCCACGGAGCCCGTGGTGGGAAGGTAAAAAGTTACAAGCCACGTGTTGATAACACCGCTAAGGATAGACCAACCAAGCTGTCCTATCGCAAAGATCCACATTTCTTTTTTCGTTAGTCGTCTGGTTTTCATAAGGATTTCCTTTCAGAAAAGATTTGTTAAATATTTTAAGGAATTATAGCATACATTTTACAGGCGCGTAAAGGAAAGCTTTGCGCAAAAAAAATATCCTGCAAAAAGTCTTGCAGGACATTTTTTGTAATCCGTAAACAGTTATTTTAAACGGATTATAACTTTGTGACGTTTGTAGCCTGAGGTCCCTTCGCACCTTCGGTCACGTCGAATTCAACTTCCTGACCCTCGTCAAGAGACTTGAATCCTTCGCCGTTCAAACCTGAATAGTGCACGAAAATATCGTTTCCCTCAGCGTCAGAGATAAATCCGTATCCCTTCTGGTTGTTGAACCACTTTACTGTACCCTTCATAAAAAACTCCCTCCGAAAATAAACATAATGCAAAAAATGCACGTTTGAAGAATATCATTTTATGAGTTCTTCGTCAACCGAATTTTAGTATAAATGGTTTGTTCTTTCGTTCAAAAAGTAATTGGGCTAAATTCCTTTTAAAACAAAACTTTTTTGCCAAACAGGGTCATAATAAAAAAAGCTTGCTAATAACCCTAAAAAAGATTAAAATATTTTAGTCATTATTATTTCGGAGGCTATATATGAAGAAATTTCTCAAGACAGTCGCTGTGACTTTGTCGCTGGTTCTTTTTACGGCGGCATTTTCGGCATGTGCAGGCACAAGCTACGGCCCTTTGGCTGACGGCGCAGATTACGCAAGTATCGTTGCTGCTACCTACGGCGACGAGGAGATAATGCTCAACGAAGCAAATTACTTTCTCAGAAGCGAACAGTGGGGCTTTGAATCCATGTATTGGAGCTTTTATACCTCATACGGTTATACAAATCCCTGGGAAGCGCCTTACAATGAATACAAGACGATGGGCGAATATATCAAAGAGCTTGTTATGACGCAGATCTATCAGACGCGAGTTCTTATCGATCATGCTTCCGAATATGAGCTTGATTATGACAAGCTTGACAAGGATGCTATCGAAAAAGCGGCGCAGGATCTGTTTGACAGCCACGATGAAACTTTCTTTGATTATGCTCCGGTCACCGTGGAAGAGATCACAAAGTGGCTCACTGACAATACCCTTGCAAACAAGGTTTACGAGGCGGTAAAGGAAGAAGCGCAGGTCAGCGCGAGTGCGGAAGAGACCGAGGTTTATACGGCTTCATATCTCAGCTTTGACGACGAGAGCGAAGCAAGAGAGTTTTACGGAAAGCTCGAAGCCGACGGCGATTATGACACGCTCGTTGAGGACGGCGAGTACTCTTCTTCCGAGGAGCATATTTTAAAGGTTCTCGGAGAGGACGAAGAAGAAACTCTTCTTTACAAAAATACTCACGAGCTCAAGACCGGAGAGTTTGTTATTTATGAGGACGAAGAAAACAGCAAGTGGTACGTTGCCATCGTAACGAATGACGACGACAAGGAAGCCACAGAAGAAAAGATGGAATCAGTTCTCGACGAAAAGAGAGAAGACTATTTCCTCGAAGTATATGAAAAATGGACAAAAGAAGCTCCCGCCTTCAAAACCACCGACGCATGGGATAGCCTGGTGATCACCGGCGGTGAGACGATCGTTCCTCCCACGACTGAAGCCGAAGAAGAGGAAGAGGCCGACGGCGGCGAAGACGAAACCGGAGAGGTGATCCCCAATGACGAGGACGCTATTGACGACGTTGAAGTGCCTCAGGTAGAAGCTACCGATCCAAATGAAGCATCAAACTGATAAAGCAAAAAAAGATATATTAAAAGAGGGGACCCCCGGGGTCCTTTCTTTGACTGAAAAAGTCGCGGGTCTGACCGAAGAAGAGGTCGAAAGCCGCATTCTTTCGGGCGACGTCAATTCGGATGCCGGGGTGAAGACCAAATCGGTCGGCGAGATAGTCTATTCAAACCTCGTAACCCCTTTCAACATCCTGAATACTATTCTGGGAGTTATGGTGCTGATCTTCGGTTCCGCAAAAAACGCCCTGTTTTTGATCGTGGTCGTCTGCAATGCGGCGGTCGGGATCATTCAGGAGCTGCGCGCAAAGAGGCTGGTTGACAGGCTTTCCGTCATTTCCGCTCCGAAAGCGACCGTGATCAGAGACGGAGAGGAAAAGGAAATCCCTGTTTCAGAGCTTGTCCGCGACGACGTAATGCGGCTTTTTCCCGGCAAACAGGTCTGCTCGGATTGCGTGATCCTTTCGGGCCGCGTCGAGATGGACGAATCGCTTCTTACCGGAGAATCTGATCTCATATCAAAAACAGACGGTGAGATCCTTTATTCGGGCAGCAGCGTTGTATCGGGCAGCGCTATTGCCAGGGTCGTCAGCGTCGGACGGGAAAATTTCGCATCCAAGATCACCGCCCACGCAAAAAAATACAAAAAGCCGTCTTCCCAGATAATGGACTCCGTAAACAAGATAATAAAGACGGTGGGAATAGCCATTATTCCCGTCGGAATCGCTTTATTTATCAGACAATATACTATCAGCGGCGGTAATCTATATCATTCTGTCACCGCTACCGCGGCGGCTCTTGTCGGAATGATACCCGAAGGACTCGTGCTTTTGACGAGCGTTGTTCTTGCGGTGGGAACCATCAGACTTGCGTCAAAAAAAGCGCTTGTTCAGGAGCTATATTCTATAGAAATGCTCGCCAGGGTAGACGTTATCTGCCTTGACAAGACAGGTACCATCACAGAAGGCAGGATGAAGGTCGAAAAAGTGATCCCGGCCGCGGAGGGCGATTATGAGGAGCTTACCGCTGCGCTGTCTGTTCTTTCTCTCGGACTTCAGGAAAAAAACGCCACCTCTGAAGCCGTCGAAAAGTGGATTGATAAGAACCGTATTCCGAAGACAAAAGAAGAAATAACAGATCGCGTCCCGTTTTCTTCCGTGAGGAAATGGAGTGCGGTGCTCTCAAAGCGCGCGACGTATATTATGGGTGCGCCGGACTTTATACAAGCCGGTCTTTCCGAAAGTATGCCCTCCGAGATACGAGATGAGCTCGGAAAGGGCAACCGCGTGGTCGCGGTTGCCGTCAGCCCCGAAAAAGCGTCTGCAGACGGGCTCCCGGAGAATATCCGCATTATAGGCTTTGTCGTGCTGAGTGACGTGATAAGAGAGGGCGCGCCACAAATGCTGCAATATTTTAAAGCCCAGGGCGTCGATATAAAGATCATTTCAGGAGACGATCCCGTTACGGTGTCAAGGATTGCCGAAAAAGCCGGATTTGAAAATGCCGGAAGATATGTTGACGCTTCAAGCCTTGTTCCGGATGAGGAAGGCGGCGCGTTTTTGGATGAAGGCCGCGGCGCAAAAGAAACGTACTCAGAGGCGATAAAAAAATATACCGTTTTCGGAAGAGTTACTCCCGCGGGCAAGCTCGGGCTTATCAGAGCGCTTAAAGACGCGGGTCATACAGTGGCCATGACGGGAGACGGAGTAAATGACGTA
This sequence comes from Lachnospiraceae bacterium UBA3774, assembly GCA_002369255.1. Classification (GTDB taxonomy): domain Bacteria; phylum Bacillota; class Clostridia; order Lachnospirales; family Lachnospiraceae; genus UBA3774. The sequence goes on along the minus strand of DFFO01000092.1, from coordinate 9,395 downwards.
ATGGCTCTTCGGGAGAGCGATTGTTCGATAGCTCCCGCTTCCGGAAGCGAGGCCGCAAGAAACGTCAGCCAGATCGTTTTGATGAACTCCGATTTTAATGCGGTGACGGATGTTGTTGCGGAAGGACGCAGATCGATAAACAATCTTCAGCGCTCGTCCTCGCTTTTCCTTACAAAGACGGTTTTTGCAACGCTTATAGCATTTTTCTTCATTTTTATAAAAGCGCAATATCCTTTTTCTCCGATACAGTTTACGCTGGTTTCCGCGCTTACCATCGGGGCGCCTTCGTTTATTCTCGCGCTACAGCCGAATTTCGAACGCGTCAAAGGTAATTTCCTGTTAAATATAATCAAAAAAGCGCTCCCGGGAGCGCTTACGGACGTTGTCATAGTGATTCTCATCTCGGTTGTTTATTCATTTACGAATGGAAACGTTCTTTCTCACGAAGCCATCACAACGCTTACGACCATCCTCATTGCCTATGTGGGCTTTATGGTGCTGTTCAAGGTCTGCGTGCCTTTTGACAGGCTGAGGGTAGCGCTCTTTACGGTTATGGTCGCCGCTTTCGTTTTGGCGATCGGACTCTTCCCGGGATTTTTCGGCCTGACGGCCATTACAGGAGAGCTCCTTGGCAGGCTGATTGCGCCCGCGCTTGTAGCGTCGGGAATTTATATCGGACTTGTTACGCTCTTTAGCCACGCGTTTTCTTCGTCAGACAAATAAGGCGATATCAGAGAGAAAACTTTTTTGTGATAATCATTGATAAATCTGAGCTGCTTTTTGTTTAGCAGCTCTTTTTTTATCGCGTCCTTCTCAAACGGGCACAGCGTGAGCGTTTCGAAACAGAGCATCCCGTCGCGCTCCGCTTTTTTGCAAAGAATGTCGTTTTCGATACGAATGCCGTACTCGCCGTCCAAATAAACTCCCGGCTCATCGGAAGTGACCATGCCTTCGCAAAACGGAACCATGCCGCGGTAACTTATGCTTTGCGGCCCTTCGTGAACATTGAGGATAAAGCCGATCCCGTGTCCTGTGCCGTGCTTAAAGTCAAGCCCCTTTTCCCATAAATATTTATGCGCAAGAGTATCAAGCTGTGCTCCGGTCGCGTTTTCCGGGAAAACTGCCGAGGCAAGATCAATGACTCCCATAAGCACTCTCGTATAATTATCTCTCATTTCGTCGGATATAGGGCCTAAGGCAATCGTTCTTGTGATATCTGTGGTGCCGGCTGCGGGCGCGCTTATCAGCCCGTTGCCGCCCGGAAGATTGTAATGCCCGCCGGAGTCTACAAGCAAAAAGCCTTCGTTTTCAAGCTGCTTATCGGAAGTCTTGTCCGCGCTGTAATGAACGATCGCGCCGTGCTCCTTATATCCTGCTATTGTTTCAAAACTCTCCGAAAAGGCGCCGGCCTCGCGGCGTTTTTTCCATAAAAGCTCCGCCGCGCCAAGCTCGCTCATAGCCTCGCTTTCTCTTGCGGCTTTTTTGACGCGGAAGATAAATCTGACCATGGCCACGCCGTCAAGGATATTCGCGTTTTTAAGAGCTGCGATCTCGGTTTCGTTTTTTATCGCTTTCATCCGGTCGGACGGATTTTCGCCGGTCAAAACGCGGGATATTTTTTTCAGCCTGTCGTAAACTGCATAGGTACTTTTCCCCGGGTCAAACAGAACGGTTTTTCCGGAAAAAAGCTTTTCAAAATCATCATAAAAATCATTATATGGCAAAAGCCTCACGCCAAGCTCCGAAACGTATTTTTTTACGTTTTCGTCAAATGCTTCTTTAAATGCGTACAGCCGGCACTCGTCTTTGCTGATGACAAGTCTGGAATAAAACACGGGGCTGTCTTTTACGTCATTTCCTCGAAGGTTCAAAAGCCATGCGATATCGTCAAGCCCGGATATAACGTGTATATCGGCAGAAATGTTTTGAATAAAAGCCCTGACGCGCGTCAGCTTGTCTGTGGCGGACTCTCCCGTGACGCGCTCATCCAGGATAAAGATGTTGTCGGAGGAAGAAAGCGGCGGTCTGTCTTTCCAGATTTCATCCGCAAGATCGATATTTTTAAAGGAAGCTCCCGCGCGGGTGATCGCAGCAATGAGCCCCTTGCCCTCTCCGCATGAAACGGTGTCGGCGTCTGCCCCGCAAACGGCGCCATTTTTCAGAGTTTCCGAAAGGAAATCCTCGAGCGAAGGAACGCCCGGCTCTCCGATCTTCATCAGTTTTATTTCGCTGTTTTCAAGTTCGCTTTCGGCCTGCAAAAAATATCGTGAGTCCGTCCAGAGAAACGCCTCTGTCATATCAGCGTCACGCATTACAAGCAGTGTTCCGGCAGAACCCGTAAAACCGCTTGCGTATGCCCTGTAACGGAAATGCGGGTGAACGTATTCCGACGCGTGTGAATCGGACGACGTCACTATATATGCGTCGATACTATGATTTTTCATTGCCTGTGAAAGCTCAAGTATTTCTTTTTTCATATGTTCTCCTAAAGGCGCGCCATTCAAAAGCGAGCAGCGAAGCGGCTATCGACGCGTTCAGTGATTCTACTTTTCCTTCCATCGGAATGCGTATCATTTTGTCTGCAAGCATGGAAGTCTCCCGGCGAAGGCCGTTTCCTTCGTTACCGATAAGAAAGGCGCTTTTGGCGCTGAAATTGCTGCTGTATATATCTTCGCCGTCAAGGTGAGCGGCATATATCGTATAGCTGTTTTCTTTCAGCGCAGATACAGCAAGCGCAAAGCTGTCGGTCTTTATAAAAGGAACGCGGAAGATCGAGCCCATAGTGGAGCGCACTACTTTGGGGCTGAAGATGTCGGCGCATTTTTCATCGAGAATCACGCCTCCAAGTCCGGCGGCTTCCGCACTTCGAAGTATGGTGCCGAGATTTCCGGGATCCTGTATTTCTTCGAGTAGCAAAAGTCCTTTGCCCCCGCGTGTGAGATCGGAAAGCTCATACCTGGGCATTTTTACGAGAGCAAGTATCCCCTGCGGACTTTTTGTGGATGATATTTTCTCAAAAACGTCATCCGCAACTATCGTGATCAGCTCATCGCGGACGTCGCCCGCGATATCAGCGGCAGCATTTTTTTTGTTGAAGCTTTCTGAAATGAAAAGCTGCAGAACGCTTCCCGGCGGGAGCTCCCTCGACATCCTGATTCCTTCGACCGTATATACTTCGTCTGCATATCTGGCGTGAGAGTCTTTTTGGAGATTCGCAACGTATTTGATCTGTTCGTTGCTTCTGCTTGTGATGGTTTTCATGAACGGTTCTCCGATGACGTATTGAATCTGTAGTGACTTATGGTTATCTGCAATGTCTTTACTCCCATATATTCATTTACCGACGGATAATAACAGACAGACAGATCTATAAGATTTTTGCGCCGCGAGAGCGCCTTTTCCCATTCCCTGGCTCCGTATGCGGCAGTCGCCTCGTTTATGAAGTTTTCGGCGTCGCGGAACAAAAGAGCGTCCATTTCCGCGCCGGCTTTGTTTCCGACTCTGAGTTTTAGTATATTTTTGTTTTTCCCTATAAGGACGGCGCCAAGGACTGATAGGTTTTTTTCGGCGAAAACGGGCCTTGGATTGGATTTGCCGACAGGCTCAAGGAGACTGAGCTCGTCTATCAGTTTTTCGTTTATGTATCCGAGAGGCATAGGCATATCTATCGTTACTTTGGGCTGCATGTCATCGTCGGAAAGTGTGCAGTTTTTATTGAGGCAGGCAGAGAGCGGTTCAAAAGAGTCCGGCGCTATGCTAAGACCCGCTGCAAGCGCGTGCCCGCCGAAGCGCTCTAACAGATCCCTGCATTCGCAAAGCGCTTCGTACATATGATATCCGTCGATCGAACGCCCGGAGCCTTTAAGACAGTCGCCTGCGTCTGTAAAAACGAGTGAGGGTTTGTTGTATTTTTCTTTCAGTCTGCCGGCGATAATGCCGACGATACTCTCGTGACAGCCGTGCAGTCTGACAAGAATGATCTTGTTTTTGTCAAGCGCTCTTTCTTCGATGATGCTCATTGCCTGAGCGGCGCCTTCCTCGGTCATGAGCTTGCGCTTTTCATTGAGCGCGCGGAGAGCCTCCGCATAGCCCACGGCCTTTTTTTGATCCTTTTCGCGGAGCAGATCATATGCGATATCTACGGTGGAAAGCCTTCCGGCCGCATTAAAGCAGGGCCCGAGGATAAAACCGATATGGTAGGCGCTGATTGCCTTGTCTTCGATACCGCAGCATGAGATAAGCGAAGAGAGCCCTTTGTTTTTTGTCCGGCTGATCGTTTTTAAGCCTTCTTTTACGATGATCCGGTTTTCGCCGGTAAGATCCATTACGTCTGCGATGGTTGCTATAGCGGCATACTCGTAGAAGACGTCGGGGATCGTCAGGCCTTCTTTTTCAAAAATATAAGAAACGAGCTTGAAAGCCACTCCGCATCCGCAAAGTCCTTTGAAAGGATAGCCGCAGGAGGGCTGCTTGGGATTTATTACCGCAAGCGCTTCCGGAACCCTATAGGTGCGCTCGCCGTCTTCCTCGTCGAAAGGGATTTCGTGATGATCGGTGATTATCAGCGGAAGATCGTTTTCTTTGGCAAGTAGCGCGGCGTCAAAAGAAGAAATACCGTTATCGCAGGTGATAAGAAGCCCCGCGCCTTCCTGCACCGCTTCGTTTATTATCCGGGCGTTGAGCCCGTATCCCTCGCTCACTCTGTCGGGCGTTTTTACGTTTGCGTCGATTCCGAGCATGCAAAGCGCTTCATACAAAAGCTCGCCCGAAAAAATGCCGTCCACGTCATAGTCGGAAGCGATGACCACGCTTTTTCCTTCGTTCCTAATATGAGCGATAAAATCTGCGGCTTTTTCTACATCCTTCATCAGCGCGGGGTCATGAAGATCATTTTTGTCTGAAAAGAGATAATCGCGGATCTCTTCTTCGGAAGAAGCTCCGCGGTTGACCAGCAGCCTTATCGTGACCGGATCCAGCCCAAGCTTGTTTCCGAGACTGATAAAGTCGGCTTTTTTATTTTCCACAAACCATTTTTCGGTCAAAGTAAGAATCCTTTCAAAACCATATTCGGCTTTAGTATTATACTGTAAACGCAAACCCGTTGGCAAGATGAAAGAAACAAAAGAGGAACCGTCAGAAACCGGGAAAAACAGGGAGCAGGAGCCGCCCTTTGCGCGCGGAATAAATTACAAAATTTGACAGACAAATATTACGGTGATATAATACGCGCGTAATATTTGTGTAACATTTGCAGCATGAAAGGATTTTTGCGCCTGAACAAGGCAAAAACAGTTATGAAAGCGTTAAACAGAATAATTGTCTGCTTTATGGCGGCAATACTTTTAACAACTATATTCCCGCTTTGGACAGCGGCTTCTCCTCTTGAGGCAGGCATCTCGAGCCAGCCTATACCTTTCGGAGACAGACCTTCGCTCGTCGGAGCAACGCAGGCGTCCGAAAAGGCTGCCGACGAAGCTGCGTCAGCCCGGCAGACCGTAGAGGCTGAGGAAAGCGTCCCCAGATTTGCCGATACCATAGATCTTACGCGTGAGTCGGCAAAAGCGGAATATATTCCTTTTACTTCTATTGCCGATCTGATCGCGGAGATAGAAGCGGAAAAGGAGATGACTCCTTCGGAGCTTGCCGCAAAGCAGGAAAGAGACAATCTTATAGGAACTATCGGAGTGGTAAATGTTTCACGCTCGCTTAATGTAAGGCAGGAGCCTGACGGCGACGCCGATATCGTCGGAAAGCTTTACCAGAATACCGGAGTCTATATAGTTAATTTTGACGGCGAAGAAAACGAGTGGACTTATATTTCGTCCGGCTCAGTCAGAGGCTGGGTAGTAAGCAAGTATATAGTCACGGGTGAGCTTGCCGCGTCTTTGTATGAGGCGATGCAGCCAAGAGTAGCCACTCTGGTATGCGAAGCAAAGGTCATGACTGACGCGGACGCACAGTCAAACCTCATGGTCGAGCTTGACAAGGGAGCTCAGTTCCCTGTTCTTGGATACAAAAACGATTATGTAAAAGTACAGCTTTCCGCTTCGAGCGACGGTTATATTGAGACCGAGTACGTATCGATCAACGAAGGCTTGTTCTGCGGCCGTACTCTGGCTGAGGAGGAATCCGTGCAGGACGGCGTTGATCTCAATGAAGAGATACGAAGAAAGATACTCGAAGAGAAAAAAGCTGCTGAAGAAGCGGCGGCAGAAGCAGCTGCAGAAGCGGCTGCGAGAAAGGCAGCTGCAAAGGCGGCCTCATCGTCCAAGTCTTCGTCTTCTTCATCCAAAAAGAGTTCATCTTCAGGATCTTCCTCGGTACAAAGTCAGGAAGGCTGGAAATATCTCGGAAGATTCAGAGTCACCTTTTACTGCGTAAACTGCAATTCGCCCAGAGGCAGCCGCAAGACTGCGTCCGGAGCAAAGGCGAAAGAGGGCGTTACCTGCGCGGTAAAATCCTCTCAGATACCTCTTGGCAGTACGGTCAAGGTTTCTGGCTTCGGAACGTGGACAGCGCAGGATACCGGCGTCGGGAGAAACCAGATAGACCTTTTTGTGGACCCCGATGAATGCGACGGCCTTTATTACAGAGACGTCTGGGTCAAAAAATAATACCGACATTTTATAAATAATAAAACAAAAACTACCGCTGCGGTTTTTCTGTCAAGATCAAAAATTCCCTCATTATGACAGAGTCCCGGCGGTAGTTTTTTCTGTCAAAACAAGAATTCCCTCATTAAGACAGAACCTCGGCAGCAGTTTTTTCTGTCAAAACAAGAAATCCCCGATTAAGACAGAACCCCGGCGGTAGTTTTTTCTGTCAAAACAAGAAATCCCTGATTAAGACAGAACCCCGGCGGTGTTTTTTTCTGTCAAAACAGAAAATCGATCATTAAGACAGAACTCCGGCGGTAGTTTTTTCTGTCAAAACAAGAATTTCCCGATTAAGACAGAACCTTGGCGGTAGTTTTTTCTGTCAAAAGAAAAAATCTCCGATTATGACAGAACTCCGTCGCCGGCGTTTCAGCCAAATAGATAATCTCCCCCCCCGCACGACGGGTTTATGCATAAATCGGAAAAATATAAAATAAAAATGCATAAAACCGCCATTACTACAAAAATTTTTGAATAAAATTGCATTTTTGCTTGATAATTGAGATGTGTAAGAGTATAATTCGGAAATACGCCGCACAGGCTGCGGCAAAATCTTACAAAGGACGTCTTAAAATGGATAAGGGAAAAATAAAAAAAGTAGTTCTTGCATACTCCGGCGGACTTGATACTTCTATCATCATTCCGTGGCTTAAAGAAAACTATAACGACTGCGAAGTCGTTGCCGTCTCGGGAAACGTGGGACAGGCGGACGAGCTTGAAGGGCTGGAGGAAAAGGCGATAAAAACAGGCGCTTCCAAGCTCTATATTCTGGATCTTACCGACGAATACGTCAATGATTACATTATTCCGACCATGAAAGCGGGGGCGGCGTACGAGGGTTATCTGCTCGGAACTTCAACCGCCAGGCCGTGTATTGCAAAGGCTCTTGCGAAGATTGCGATAAAAGAAGGCGCGGATGCGATCTGCCACGGCTGTACGGGAAAGGGAAACGACCAGGTCCGGTTTGAGCTGACGCTGAAAGCGTTCGCTCCCGACATACCCATTATCGCTCCGTGGCGCGAATGGGATATAAAATCCCGCGAAGAAGAGATAGATTATGCCGAAGCGCATGGTATCCCGCTAAAGATCAATCGCGAGACCAATTATTCAAAAGACAAAAATCTCTGGCATCTCTCACATGAAGGACTTGACCTGGAAGATCCCGGCAATGAGCCTGCTTATGACAAAGAAGGCTTCCTTGAGCTGGGCGTTTCGCCAATGCAGGCGCCCGACGAGCCGGAGCTTGTTACCATAGACTTTGAAAAGGGTGTTCCGACCGCACTTTGCGGACAGCGCATGAGCGCGAAGGATATCATTTTGAGGTTGAACGAAATCGGAGGAAAGAACGGCATAGGCCTGTTTGACGTTGTCGAAAACAGACTCGTCGGAATGAAGAGCAGAGGGCTCTATGAGACTCCCGGCGGAACCATTCTTTACGCCGCGCACGAATACCTTGAAACGATCTGCCTCGACAAGATGACCGCGCATGAAAAGCAAAAGCTCTCGGTGACGTTCGCAGAGCTGGTATATAACGGTCAGTGGTTCACTCCTCTTCGCGAGGCGCTTTCCGCCTTCGTGGACAAAACGCAGGAAAAGGTCACTGGAAAAGTTGCGCTAAAGCTTTATAAGGGAAATATTATAAAAGCCGGCGTATGGAGCGCAAATTCTCTTTACAGCGAGGAAATCGCAACGTTTGGAGAAAGCGATTACAACCAAAAAGACGCCGAAGGATTCATCAATCTTTTCGGATTACCTATCAAGGTTCAGGCGTTGGCCGACAAACGCAAAAAATAATTATGTCAAAAATATGGGAAGGCCGCACGGGCGGCAGTGTTTCAAAAGAAGCGGATGATTTCAATTCCTCGATATCCTTTGATATCCGTATGGTAAAATACGATATCTCGGGAAGCATCGCGCATGCTGCCATGCTCGGAAAGCAAAAGATCATCACGCCAGATGATGCGGACAAGCTCTGCGCGTGTCTCGGACAGATAGCCGCCGATCTGGAATGTGGCAGTCTTTTTCCGGATATGGAATGTGAAGACGTGCATACCTTTATCGAGTCGGAGCTGACAAAAAGGCTCGGCGATCTTGGAAAAAAGCTGCATACCGCACGAAGCAGAAACGATCAGGTCGCGCTCGATCTGAGAATGTATCTGAGAGAACAGACCGATGAAATAATCGGTGAAATAAAAGAGCTCATAGGCGTAATAACCGAAAAAGCCGAACTCTACAAAAACACTGTAATGCCGGGGTATACGCACCTGCAAAGGGCGCAGCCCATAACGTTCGGGCATCACCTGATCGCATATGCGATGATGCTGCTAAGGGACGTTGAAAGACTCGGACAGATCAGGCGGCGTATAAACGTATCCCCCATAGGCTGCGGCGCTCTTGCCGGAGTTACTTTCGATACCGACAGACACTTTGAAGCGGAAAAACTCGGGTTTGAGGGAATCTGCGCAAATTCGGAGGACGGCGTTTCAGACAGGGATTTTGTGCTCGAGCTGCTTTTTGCGCTGTCGCTTGTCATGATGCACCTGTCCCGGTTTTCCGAAGAAATCATACTGTGGGCAAGCTGGGAATTCAAATTTATAGAAATATCCGACGATTATACGACCGGCTCATCCATGATGCCGCAAAAGAAAAACCCCGACTCCATGGAACTCATCCGCGGAAAGTCGGGCCGCATGCTCGGCAACTTCAGCGCCATGTACACGCTGGTGAAGGGAGCTCCGC
>DFFO01000080.1 GCA_002369255.1 Lachnospiraceae bacterium UBA3774 | reverse complement strand
GAAAGCCCTCGATTCTTCCTATCTTTTGTCTGCGCTTCCTAACTCATATATCTCTTTGCTTCACTCCTCAGGCGGCTGCCTGATCATGAGGCTTTGATATATGGTGCTTGGAATTTGCTTCGTATATGCGGTTTTCAAGGTGCGTCGCGGCTTTGCCGCAAAGAGATGTATCATCTCTGCATGGAGATGAGGGGATTCGAACCCCTGACCCCCTGCTTGCAAGGCAGGTGCTCTCCCAACTGAGCTACACCCCCAAAACTAAAGGCAACGGCTATATTATCAGACAAAAAAACATTTGTCAACGATTTTTATCTTTTTACATATGAAAGAATCCGCCTGCCGCCGAGCTCTGCCAGACTTTCCGCTTTCTCCTGTCCCATTTTGTAGTAGCTGTCTTTTTCAAAAGAATAAATGGTTATGTTTGCGGAGTCATATCCCGTGATCAGATATGGTGCGTCATCTTCGCCGAGCATTATCAGCGGCGCGCCTTTTTCAAGGAATATCATCGATTGGCGAATAGTGCAGCCCGTAAGATCCATTACGATAAGTCCCGCTTTTTCCGACAAAAGCTGTGACGCGCTAAATGAGCTGAAATCTTCGGCGCTCACGCCGTTTATTCCCTCATATTTGAGGACCATTTCCACGCACATATCAAGCGGCAAAAGGCCCTCTCCGGGCTTTACGTCTTTCGGAAGAATGATCTTTGCGCCGTTTATGCTCTTTCCTTTTCTGTGCCAAACGTGATTTCCGCCGCTGTCGATAACATATCCCATGTCGTCGCTGACCGCCAGGACCGCTTCTCCCGCGTTTTCATAAACTCCCGTAAATTCGCCTTTTGCATAGGCGTAAAAAAGATTTCTTTCGTCGTTCGTATCCGATCCGTAGCTTTCCTTTGCGGGCGAGATCTGTCCGGGAGAAAACGTCCTGCAATCGTCATATTCGGGCGCTTTTTTTATGACAAGCTTCCATACGCGCTGTCTTTTTTCAAGTATTTCGCTCCTTAAAAGCTTTTCTTCCTTTTTTATTTCCTTGTCGCTCTGCATCAAAACCTCGTTTTCGATATTTTCATATCCTGATCCGGTCTTTTTGATGCGTTCAAGGATTATTTTTCCGTCTTCAACAATGACCCTTCCGATCCGGACATCCTGCTTTTTATATCCGCCGATGGACTTTCCGTTTTCATCCGCTATTATCAGTTCTTTTTGAGGATAGCTCCTGTCAAAACCGACTGTTCCGATCTCGCTTCTGTCTCCGACAGTATAAAAGAAATCGTTTTCGATAAAACCCCAAGGCCGGACGTATTCGTCATCAGAAACAGAGATGACCGAGGTTTTTCCCGTGTCCAGATACCTTACCTGAAGCTTTGAGGAAATGCCGCTTTCCACGTCCTGGATCCACGCGAATGCGCTCTGCGCCGCATTTGTCTTTACATTATGCGCAGAGGCTCCCTCTATGACTCTGACAAGCTCCCCGCCTTCTTCGTTTACGGAAAAGATCGTGTCGTCAAAAAGAAGATACGTCAGTTTTCCCTTTTTAACACACAAAACGTCAAGGTCTTTTTCTATCGCGTCAACCGTATGATCGGTAGTCAGATATACGATTTCCAGAAGAATGTTGTCTTTTCTGCTGTATTTGTAGAAAGAAAGCCCGCATTCGCCCTCGTGTCCGCCTCTGAGCATATATCCGTAAACAATGAAAGAAATGTCGCCTTCGTCTGAAACCGACATGATCTTTATCCGGTAATCGTCATTGAGCTTGTAAAGCAGGTTTTGGGCGGCAGAAAACGAAAAGACCTGGCCTATCTCTTCTTTTTCGGCTGAATAGCACCACAGCTCTCCCGCCTGAACAAATGCAAAATACGTTCCGTTTTCAGATCTCTGGGACAATATGTCTTCTTCTCGGACCACGCCGAAATTTAAGCCGTCCTCATTTATCCCGGTTTCTCCGGCCTCAAAAACCTGCGTCATACGGCGCTCGTACGCCATCAGGTAAAACCGCTGCTGCGTCCATTGTACACAGAAAAACTCTTCTACCTTATATCTGTCTGTTTTTCCGTATTCATTTTCCGCAAGCAATTCAAAGCGCAGCAAAAAAGAGCCGAAGGTTTCGTCAAGTTCAAGAATATCCAAGAGCGCCGGGCCAGCCTGTTTCGGGGCAAGATCCTTGTACGTAAACTGGCGAAAGCTTGAATGAATATCTACAAACGCAAGATTTTCGTCGTCTCCGCTGCCGTCAGGCTCCCAGTTTACGGCATATTCCTGTGCCTTTGCCGCGTCAAACGAGGCATTGTGAAAGCTGTTGACGTAAGATAACATTTCCGCCGTCTTATAGTCCTTCGCCTCCACTATAGTAGAATAATAATTTATTTCACTTATTTTTTCCGTGGTAAGAATGATCTTTAATCTGCGCCCGGCGGCGCCGCCCGAAATGTCTTTTACGGGAAGCATTGCGGAGATGACGCCTTCGCTTTCAGACCAGTTTTCGAGCTCGGTTTTTTCGATCAGATCGCTTCCGTCAAGACTTCTGATCTCATAAGATATTCCGGTCACTGTATTTCCGAATACGTAGACCGAAGCCTTTATTTCTCTGTTTTTTCCGAGAGGCGTGATAAGCCTTTGGGCTTCTTTTTCGTTTACTTCTCCGAGATATCCGTACAGAGTATTAACGTCATATCCCTCCGCGCCAAGGCTGATGACAGGCAGCGTGGAATCGCCGAGAACCGTATAGGAGATTTCCGTTTTCTCGTCGGATCCCGAAAAAATGAGCGCTATGGCAAGCGCTATCAAAAAAGCGCCCGCAATTATTCCTGTCTTGAAGAAGTTTTTTTTCATATTATAAATCTATTTCTATCTTTCTTCCGGTTGGTCTGTATAGACGGTATTCGACTCCCGCCGCGTCGAACATTCTTTTTGACGCTATGGTAGCGGGCGTCTTGGCGTATTTGTCGTCCGAATATATCACCGTCTTTATTCCTGCCTGAATGATGGCTTTCGCGCACTCGTTGCACGGAAAAAGGCTGACGTATATCTTGCTTCCGTCGAGTCCCTTTCCTCTGTAGTTCAAAATGGCATTCAGCTCGCTGTGGGCAACATAAAGATATTTTGTATCAAGCTCGCTTCCCTCTCTGTCCCACGGAAACTCATCGTCCGAGCAGCCGGAAGGAAAACCGTTGTATCCCATGGAAAGTATCTTGTTGTCGGGGCTTACTATACACGCACCCACCTGGGTGTTCGGATCCTTTGAGCGAAGTCCGCTGAGCTTTGCCACGCCCATAAAATACTCGTCCCACGAAATGTAATCTTCTCTTTTTCTTGTCATGTCTCTCTCCTATCTGCTTTGTCTGAAAAGCTTTTCAGCGGCCATTTTTACAGTGAAATCTATGTATTCGCAGCAGGCCCCGTACTCTGTAAGAGACCCGCTCCTGGGTTCTTCGATATTTCCCTCCTGAAGAGTAAACTCCGCTATGGAATAGATCTCACTGAAACCGGGAAACATTTCGCCCGCGATCCTCTTTTCTTTTTCGGTCATCGTAAGCACTATCGTTCCTTCCCGCAGGTCGGCCTCCTCAAGTTTTTGAGAAGATTCTTTTAAGGGGGAAAGGCCTATGCCCTTTAATACGGCAACTGCCTTCGGATTTACGGGCTCGGGGAAAAGAACCGCCAACCCCCTTGAGCACACCTTGAGCAGACCTTTTTTGTTTACGTTGGCAAAAACCGCTTCTGCGATTATGCTCCTGCAGGTATTGTCCATACAGGTAAAGATCACCTTGTCATAATTCATCTTTTGCTTCCAATACGTTATATCCCGCAGCTTTAAGCATACGGTTTTCTATTGCGTCTCCGAGTCTTCCTTTTTTATAACTCAGAGAAAAAAGCACGTCTATCTGCGCTTTATCGGTTTCTCTGAGCAGGGAAAACAGTCTGTGCGCGATCTCCTCTTCGTTTTCGTTTTCGCAAAGAACAAAGCAGCTGTATTTTTCAAAAAGCGCCGCGTCCTCCTTTTCGCACAGGATTCCGACTTTTTTTCCTTCTTTTTCGGCTTTTTGCGCCTGCCTTTGCATTTCGGCAAGCGCCGCTTTTTTATTTCCTTTTATCAGAAACATCTTCGCCTTCGGCGCGTAGTGCCGGTACTTCATTCCGGGGGCTTTTGGCGCGGCGTCCGCGTCAGGACGGGCAAAAAGCGCCGGATCTTGTTTTACGCTGCCGACGGCTTTTTTTATTTCTTCTTCTGAAATATAACCGGGCCTTAGTATTTCGGGCGTGTCTCCGGTAAGATCTATGATAGTAGATTCCAGGCCGATATCCGACTCCCCGCCGTCTATTATCATATCCACCTTTCCGTCCAGATCCTCAAGCACGTGAACCGCTTTTGTGGGGCTTGGTCTTCCCGAGCTGTTCGCGCTCGGTGCGGCGATCGGAACCCCCGCCTCCTTTATCAGCGCTCTTGCCACCGGATGAGACGGCATTCTTATCGCTACGGTACTTAGCCCGCCTGTAGTTGTTGCAGGGACAACGTCGCTTTTTTTTAAAACAAGCGTCATCGGCCCCGGCCAGAACGCTTCCATCAGAGAAACGGCGGTCTTTGGCAGCTCCGATACGAGAGGATATATCTCTTCCGCGGAAGAAATATGCACTATCAGCGGATTGTCCGAAGGCCGTCCTTTTGCTTTATATATTCTTTCGGAAGCTGACGGGTCGAGCGCATTTCCGCCGAGCCCGTAAACAGTTTCCGTAGGAAAGGCGACCAGCCCTCCCTCTCTGATCATCTTTCCGGCAAGTTCAAGCTCTTTTTGGCCATCCGAAGGGTCGTTTATCTTAAAAAATTCGGTTTTTATGTCTTTTTGCATTTTTTTGTTAACTCTTTTTGCGTTTTTTTATTAAATAGTAACACGGGGCTTTTTGTCGCGAAAGGAGGATCATATGTTTGGTTTGGAACGTTTGTTAACGCTCAGGAAATCCTTGTCTCTCAATCAGAGAGAAGTCGCAACTGCCATCAATGTTACAAGAGAGGCATACAGTATGTACGAAACGGGTTATCGCAAGCCTCCCTTTGAAACTCTCTTGTCTCTGGCGGACTATTTCGGCGTAAGCCTCGATTATCTTGTAGGGCGTTCCGAGATACGGGAACGCTTTGCGGGATATTCGCCGAAACAGCAATATATCGCAAAAAACTTATCTCTGCTTTCCGACGGCAGCATAAATATTATTGTTGCCGTAATAAACGCAGAGCTTAATCCACCCTCGTTTTAGCTAACGCATAGTATTCACTGGAGGGGTATTTTTCCACTATCTGTCTGAAATACGGTGCGGCGGCGGCATCATCGCCCATCGCCTCATAAGAAAGACCCATATAATAGATCGCTTTTACATAATCGGGATTCAGTTTCAGGCACTCCTGACAAACTGCCTGACAATCACTGTATTTATAATTATTAAAATACTTCACGGCTCCGTCCATAATAGACGAAAGCATGCTGTCACTTCCTATCAAACTGCCGAGTCTGTTATATACGGAAACGAAAGCCTCGGACGTCACCGCTTCGGAGTTTATTTTTCCGTAGGTAACGATAAAAGCTTTATAATCTTTTGCCCAATATTGCGAAAGCGCTTCAAGCAGTCTTTCATAATTGGTAATGGAACCATCCTCTCCGGTGTATTTTTCAAGAAGAGTTTGATTTTGCTCGGCCTCGGCCTTTAATCCGTCAAGTTCGCTTGTCAGCGCTCTGATCTGTGAATCGCGGCCTTCCGTTCTTTCAAAATATGATATTTCGTTTTGATTTAGGGTGTTGTTTGTCCTTCGTTCTATCGAAGGTTTTATCAGGAAGAAATACGCCGCAAGGCAGACGAGCACACCCGCGGCCGCGCCGAGCAATATCTGCTTTAGCCTTGATCTTTCGGTATAGTGCGGAATAATGACTTCCTCTCCCGCCAGGTCAAGGGTTTTTTCGTGCAGCTTTTCCGCGTCTCTGCGCGTCTTGCCGTTTTTTTCCTTCGCCTCTTTTTCATACGAAAGCAGGAGAATGTTTCCGGCGTCGATACGCAGTCCGCTTTTTATTACCTTTGCCGCCTTCGCGTTTTCTCCTTCATTTAAAAGAAGCAGCGCAAGGAGCTGATATGCTTTCAAAAAAGACGGGGTCTGCCCTATACAGCGGCGCAGCTGTATTATGGCCAGGTCTTCTCCGTCATGTCCGGCTCTGTCAAGCGCCTGATTATAGTTTTTTATGGTCGTATTGTATTTTTCAAGTTCCGTTTTGTCATCGCGGACAGCGGAAAGATAACCTGTGGCGGGATTGTCTTTCGGATCAAGCTGGCTGCTCACTACCCACTGGCTCAAAGCGTCAACGATTTCGCCCATCTCAAAAAGAACAAGTCCAAGAAGGTTCCTTGCCTGGGTATTGTTTTTGTCGTACTCGACAGCCTTTGACAGATCCGCTGCCGCGCCGGAAAGATTCCTTTGACGCGCCTTTGCAAGACCGAGATTGTAAAAGGAGTTTGAAGTGCGGATTATTTTTCTGTAAATGGTAACGTCCGCTCCGCAATGCAGACAGCGTTTGCCTGAGCCGAGAGCGCTTTTGCACCGGTAACAGATCATTATTGCTGTTCCTTTTCTTTAAGTATTTCCAGCATTATGTCGGTCATGTCGCGAAGATCCATGTTTGTGATCGTGCTTTCCGCCTGTTCAACCTCTTTGCTGGGCTTGAATTTTGCAAGCTCTTCTTCAAAATTTATCATTATCAAATCTCCCGGATAAACCGTTGCGTAGCCTGTGATAATTTTTCGTCAACTTTTATTATATCATAAGAGCGTCTATGTCCGCTATAAGCTTCTCCGTCTTCTCAAGAAACGAGATGTTGTCCGAGATTTCCTTTCTTTGGTCTACGTATGTAAATGACGGCTGCGCTCCGTATGCAAAACGCAGATCTCCTTTGTACTGCCCGAGGAGCAGTCCTATTTTTGAGCCGTCCACCGGAGCAGACGGATACATCGTCAATTTTATCATCTCCCGCGTGCCGACAATCTCCGTTATGTAGGCGTCGTGCGCTTTTTTCTTGATCAGAGCGATCCTTGAAAGGCTTTGAACGGGGATCGGAATATCTCCGTATCTGTCTATCATTTCGTCAAAAACGTCTCTTAAATCATCTTCGCTTTCTATTGAGGAAATGCGCCTGTATGCGTCCATTCTCTGTCTGTCGTTTTTGATATATTCTTCCGGGATATAGGCGTCGGTCATGATGTCTATTTCGGTTTCGAACTCTTCAGTGACCTTTCTTTCTCCCTTCACTTCCTTTACAGCGTCTGAAAGCAGCTTGCAATACATGTCGTATCCTACCGCTTCCATATGTCCGTGCTGCTCTCCTCCGAGAAGATTTCCCGCGCCGCGAAGTTCAAGATCGCGCATTGCTATCCGGATGCCCGAGCCAAGCTCCGTGAAATCCCGGATGGCCTTTAGCCTTTTTTCAGCCTGCTCTTTGATATATTTGTCTTTTTTATACAGTAAAAAAGCGTAGGCGACTTTGTTCGAGCGCCCGACTCTGCCCCTTAACTGATAGAGCTGCGAAAGCCCGAACTTGTCGGCGTCGTGAATAATTATCGTATTAACGTTGCTGATATCTATGCCCGTTTCGACTATAGTCGTTGAAACGAGCACGTCTATTTCGCCGTTTATAAAATCGAGCATTATCTTTTCGAGCTCTCTCTCGTTCATTTTTCCGTGGGCGAAAGCCACTTCCGCCTCCGGAACAAGCTCTTTTATCTTTGCCGCCACGTCGGCTATAGTGTTTGTTTTGTTGTAAATATAATAAACCTGCCCGCCGCGGCTCATCTCTCTTGCTATGGCCTCGCGCACGATCTCGCTGTTGTATTCCATGATATACGTCTGGATCGGCATACGTTCAAGCGGAGCTTCTTTTATAATGCTCATGTCGCGAATACCTATAAGACTCATGTGCAGAGTCCTCGGGATCGGCGTGGCCGTAAGGGAGATAACGTCCACTGCGGCCTTCATTTCTTTGATCTTTTCCTTGTCTGAAACGCCGAAGCGTTGTTCTTCGTCTATTACGAGCAGACCGAGGTTTTTGAAACCTACGTCTTTTGAAAGCAGCCTGTGGGTGCCGATCACGATATCTGTCATGCCTTTTTTTACACGTTCTATCGTCTTTTTCTGCTGCGAAGGCGACTTGAATCTGCAAAGCAGCTCTATATTCGGACCATAATCTGCAAGCCTCTGCACAAAAGTATTATAGTGCTGCTGCGCAAGAACCGTAGTCGGAACCAGATACGCGACCTGTTTTCCGTCCTGAACCGCTTTAAAAGCCGCTCGGATGGCTATCTCGGTTTTTCCGAAGCCTACGTCGCCGCAGATCAGCCGGTCCATTATCTTGTCGCTTTCCATATCGGCTTTTGTTTCATTTATGGCCTTCAGCTGATCTTCCGTCTCTTCATAGGCAAACTGTTCTTCAAACTCTTTTTGCCAGAGCGTATCCGGCGAAAATTTGTACCCCTTGCCGTTTAGTCTTTCGGAATAAAGCTTTACAAGATCTACCGCTACCTCTTTGACCGCCTTTTTTACACGGCTTTTCGTTTTTGTCCACTCGCCCGACCCCAGACGGCTGAGCTTTGGTTTTTGGAGCGCGTCGGCATCGGCATATTTCTGAACAAGATTCATCTGCGTAACAGGTATATACAGCGTACCGTTTCCGGCATATGAAATCTTGATAAAATCTTTTGCGATGCCTTTTCTTTCTATCCTCTGCGTACCGCGGTATATTCCGATCCCGTGGTTTTCGTGGATGACGTAGTCTCCTTCGCAAAGCGCGGCCAGTTCCGCGACGGTCAGTCCTTTATCCGAGCTTTTGTGTTTTCTTTCTCTGCGTTTTTCTTTTTCAAAAATATCTCCGAGAGAGAGCGCGTAAAATCTGATAATAGGGCAGCCAAAGCCTTTTTTCAGCTTGTTCGGGATGACTGCGATCTGTCCTTTTTCACATTTAAAATCGCCGCTTTCGATATACAAAAGAGATACCGAAAAATCTTCCATATCCTCTACGAGCTTTTTTGCCCTTGCGACGGAGCCCGCGTAGATCAGAACCCTTGCTTTTTCTTTTTTCCATTTTGCGGCATCCTGCGCGAGGATTTCAAAATGGCCCATGTATGAAGGCATATTCTGCGTCTGGATATCTGCGGCTCGGAAAAAAGCGATCCCGCCGTTTTTTCCGGAGATCCCGGCCATGGCGCAGGTCTTGTATTTTAATGATTTTTCATTGAATATCTCGTCATAATCAAAAAGCGTGAGCGTTTCATCGTCAAGGCCGCTTTCTTTTCTTCGTATAAAGCTTTCCTGAAATTCGGCCGTTACTCCCTCTGCTTTTTCTTTGAGCCGCTCCGGTTCGTCAAGAAAAACATATCTTTCTTTGGGAAAATATGAAAACAGCGATGCCGCTTCTCCGACAGGAAGTATTTCCTTTGCGGGGAATATGCTGATCTTGTCCGTCTTGTCGACCGAGCGCTGTGTTTCCTCGTCAAAAATCCTCATGGAGTCGATTTCCTCGCCGAAAAGCTCTATTCTGACAGGATTTTCCATAGAAAAAGGATAGACGTCTATTATTCCTCCGCGGACCGCGAATTCTCCGGCTGCGCTGACCAGATCGCACCTTTCATAGCCCATATCCGTCAGTCTTTTTTCGAATTTAACGACGTCTATTTCATCGCCCTCTTTAAGTGAAAGCACGCTGTTTTCTATTACCTCGGGGAGCGCAAGCCTTTCAAGGCAGGCGTCCACGGCGGCTATGACCGTAAGGGGTTTTCCTTCGCCAAGCCTTTTTATTATATTCATCCTGCTTTTTGCGAGAAAGTCGCCTCTCAGATCCGCCTTATAGAACAACAGATCCTTGGACGGATAGACTGCCGCCTCTTCTCCGAGACAGGCAAATTCCTCTGCGAGCTGCGTAGCCCGAACTTCGTTGTATGTAATAAACAGCCTGCATGCGTCTTCTCCCGACAATTCCTTTGCAAGATAGGCCTTTGACGAATCGACGCAGCCCGTTATGAGAACCGGACCGCGTCCCTTTTGAAGATCGCTTTTTATTTCATTAAATTCGGCAAGCTCCTTTAAGGGACTTTCCGTGTTTACCATATCAGGCTTCCTTTCCTTCTCCGTTGAAAGAGTTCATGGCGGCGTCTATTCCTTCGGTGCAGAAAGCGAGCGCTGCCTCCGCGCCTTTTTCGGTCATTTCCTCAACCGCCTTTTCCTCATCCCGGGAAAATCTTCCGAGGACGTGGTTTATCATATCCTTTTCTCCGTTAATATCAGCAGCCGGCGCTCCGACGCCTATTCTCAGGCGCGGAAATTCTTCTGTTGCAAGATTTAAGATGACGCTCTTAAGGCCGTTATGCCCTCCGGCGCTGCCGCTTTTTCTCATGCGCAGCTTTCCGAGACTTAAGTTTACGTCGTCTACCACGATCAGTATATCTTCCTTGGGGATGCGGAAATAATCTGCAATTGGAGCTACGCTCTCCCCGCTGAGGTTCATATAAGTCTGAGGCTTTATGATAATGATCTTTTCACCTTTGTAAAACACAGAGGCGATCTTTGCTCTTTTCATGCTTTGGTTGAACTTTGCGCCGATTGTTTCGGCAAGCTTATCGGCAACCATAAATCCGACGTTATGCCGGGTATTTTCATACTTTTCGTCCGGATTTCCGAGACCCGCGATCAGTTTCATTTTTCTTCCCTTTTTCAGACCGGTATCTGTTCGTCACCGGTCACGATTTTGTTTTTGATTTTTTCTCCCGCTTTTACAACTACGTTCGGGAACAGAATACTGTCGGTTACTTTTGCGCCTTCTTCCACTACCGCGCCGCCAAAGAGCACCGAACCGCTGACGCTTCCGTTTATCACGACGCCGCTTCCGATAAGGCTGTTTGAAACATCTGCCTTTGAAAGATATTTTGCCGGCGGGCGGTCAATTATTCTGGTAAGGACGGTATCTTCTCCGGTGAAAAATTCTTTTTGCACTTCCGGTTTTAAAAAGTCCATATTGCAGTGATAATATGATTTGTCAGCCGATACGTTTTTCCAGTATCCTTCATGTATATATGAAAAAACTCTGCCCTTTGCCACTTCCGGAACAAGTATTTCTCTTACAAAATCCGTTTTTTTCTGCTCAACGGCCTTTTCAAGGAGCTCTATAAGAAGCCTTCTGCGAAGCAGGTATATTCCGCAGGAGATCAGCTCGCCGAGAGCAAAACGGCTTTTTTCCGTAAACTTCTCGATCCTGTTTTCTTCATCAATCTTTACTACGCCGAACCTGCCGGTATTTTTTCCCGAATGGCTTTTGCATACGACAGTGATCTCCGCGTCGTTTTTTATATGTTCTTCGAGGATTTTTTCGTAATCTATGGTATATACGCCGTCTCCTGACGCTATTGCGGCATACGGCTCGTGGCTCTCGCGCAGGAAATCTATCGTATCTGAAAGCGCGTCTATCGTGCCGTGATACCATTCCTGTCTGTCCGCCGTGACCATCGGGCTGATAAGGAACAGGCCGCCGTGCTTACGTCCAAATCCCCACCATGAAGCGGATTTGAGATGCTCATTTAACGACCTGGAGCTGTATTGCGTAACGACAGCGACTTTTTTTATTCCCGAATTTACCATGCTGCTCAAGGAAAAATCAATCGCGCTGTAATAACCGGCTATCGGCAGCGCCGCCGCGGCTCTTTCTTTTGTAAGATAACTGTCGGACCTTCCGCCGGCAAGGATCACGCCTACTGTTTTCATTTTTCACCGCCCCTCTTTTATTACGTAGCCGCCCGAAGCAAGGCGCCCCTTGGGATAATCGCCTGTCTCGGTAATTCCCGAGATTGCTGTATTTCTGCCTATTTTTACGCCGGCCGGTATGACCGTGTTTTCATCGACCGTAACCAGCTCGCTGCAGTAAACCCGTTTGTCAAGCTTGCTTTCTGCATATTTGCCTACGCCCAGCATCGCTTTTTCACCAATAACGGAGTTTTCGGAAATGATCGCTTTTTCGATTACTGCGCCTTTTTTGATTCTGACTCCCTGCATGATGACGGAATCTTTTACCACGGCTCCCTCTTCAATAACCACGTCAGGCCCTATGACTGAATGCTCCACCGTGCCGTATATTGCGCTGCCCTCCGCGATCATGCTATTGATCACGCGGCTTCCCTCTGCAATATACTGCGGACGAAGCACGTCCACGGAAGTATATATCATATTGAATTTTTCATAAAAATCGAGCTCGGGGCTGTCTTCGAGAAGTTCCATATTTGCTTCCCAATAAGAGCTGAGCGTTCCGACGTCTTTCCAGTAATCCGTAAACTGATACGTAAAAAGCTTGTTCCCCTTATCAAAGCAATAAGGAATGACATGCTTTCCGAAATCGCACTCGGGAACGTCTTTCAGCTCTATGAGCGCGTTTTTCAAAAGATCGTAATTGAAAATATAGATTCCCATAGACGCAAGATTGCTGCGTGGATTCTTCGGCTTTTCTTCAAAGGCGTTGATCTGCCCATGCGAATCGGCAACCACTATTCCGAATCTGCTCGCTTCTTCCCACGGTACCGGCATACTTGCTATAGTGACTTCCGCGCCTCTGCGGACGTGGTTTTCAAGCATTTCTTCATAATCCATCTTGTAAATATGATCGCCGGAAAGGATAAGCACGTAGTCGGGGTTAAATTCATCCATAAATTCAATGTTCTGATAAATGGCGTTTGCGGTTCCCGTGTAC
Source organism: Lachnospiraceae bacterium UBA3774 (assembly GCA_002369255.1). Taxonomy (GTDB): domain Bacteria; phylum Bacillota; class Clostridia; order Lachnospirales; family Lachnospiraceae; genus UBA3774. Next base: position 6,873 of record DFFO01000080.1, on the reverse strand, counting down.
CATTCGCTGTTGGCGCTTTTTTCGTAAGGCGGCAAAACCCTTACTCCGCCGTATTTGCGGTCAAGGTCCCATGAAATTCCTATTCCGATATGCGCATTCAGCCTGAGCGGTCTGTACTGGGTCAGTACTCCCACGGTATCAACTCCTGAATTTACACAGTTGCTCAAAGGAAAGTCTATGATCCTGTATTTTCCTCCGAAAGAAACTGCCGGCTTTGCAACCTTTGCCGTCAGGCAACCGAGTCTGCTTCCCTGCCCTCCGGCAAGAAGCATAGCTATCATTCTCTTTTTCACTTTTATTCCTCCGCGGGGCAACCGCCCTTTCTTTGTGAGCTTTAATTATATTAAATTTTATGGGGTTTGTCATTGTATCTTTGCAAAATTGTGTCGGGAAGGATTAAGTGGTTTGTTTTATAAGGGATTTGCGTCGCTTTTTTTGTTGTTATTAAAACAAAAATATGATAAAAATGTATTGTTTGAAAAGGAGTTTTTATGAGATTTGTACACGCAGGTGATTTTCATATCGGAGCAACTCCCGAAAGCGGCCGTCAATGGGGCAAGGAACGCGCGATCAGCGTCGCGGGCGCTTTGGGACGCATTGTTGATCTGTGCAACAGTGAAAAAGCAGATCTGCTGCTGATCCCCGGCGATCTGTTCAACGCGCCGCCTCTTACGAAAGAGCTCAAAGAAGCGGCATACAGCTTTTCAAGGCTTGAAAATACCCGGGTAGTTATTATCGCGGGAAATCACGATTATCTCTCCGAAGACTGCGCTTACGGCTCCTTTGATCTTGGCGAAAACGTTTTTCTTTTATCCTCCGAGTCTTTTTCAAGCGTATATTTTGAGGACATCAATACCGAAGTGCACGGCCTTAGTTATCATAAAAAAGAAATCCGGGAGCCGTTATATGATGAATTGACAGCTCCGACGGACGACCGTATACACGTTTTGCTTGCACACGGGGGAGACTCTCTTCACGTCCCGATCAAGTATTCGCAGCTTGCAAAATCCGGATTTGACTATATCGCGCTCGGCCACATCCACCAGCCAAAGCTTTTTAAGGGCACTCATATGGCATACTGCGGCAGTCCCGAGCCGCTTGATCGCACCGATATCGGCGCCAGAGGCTGTTTTGTTGGAGAAGTCACAAAAAGCACTTTTACCATTATGTGGCGTCCCCTCGCAAAGACGCAGTATAGACTTTTGGAAATAAATTCCGATATTACGCTTACTCAGGCGGCGCTTGAGGAATGTGTAAAAGAAGAGCTTGCGGCACACCCGTCAGACCTGATAGTGGTTTTGCTCGAGGGCAGCAGGGATCCTGCTTATACGGTAGATACAGAAGCGGTGCTTCAGCTCGGGCGAGTCGTAGAGGTCATTGATTCGACAAATCCCGAATATGATCTTGAGCAGCTGCTTGCCGACCACGACGGGGACATCATTTCCTACTACATAAATATGCTCGATACTCCGGACAAAACTCCGGAAATGAAAAAGGCGCTGTATTTCGGTCTTTCAGCGCTGCTTGGCGATTAAAGGAGTTTCCTTTTGAAGATAAAAAAACTGTTTGTAAACCATTTTGGAAAGCTTGATTCTTTTTCCGTTGATTTTCCTGACGGAATAACGGTTATTTCCGGCGAAAATGAAAGCGGAAAAAGCACTCTTCATACTTTTATAGGAGCTATGATCCTGGGTCTGGGCAGAGATCGCGGAAGAGCCGCCAGGACGGATACGCACACGCTTTATACCCCGTGGAACGGCGGCGTTTACGGCGGTACGATAGATATTGAACAAGGCGGCGAAACTTTCAGCGTCACCAGGAACTTTTCAAAGGATTCGCAGTCCTGCGTAATTACAAATGAAACCAAATCCCGCGAGGTTTCCGCAAATGCACGGAATCTTTCGCATATTTTTGCGGGCTTAAATTCCACGTCTTATCAAAACACTATTTCTGTAAAGCAGCTCTCCGCGGGCACGGGCGGCGAACTTGCGGACGAACTCAAGAATCATATCGTTAACCTGCGCTCGGCAGGCTCCTTTAATCTGGACGTTACAGGCGCTATAAACCGCTTAAAATCGCAAAAAAAGAAAATCGAGGCCGGTTTTTCAAAACCCGTCCAAAGAGAAGCCGAAGAGCTTAGGACCCGCATTTCTGCAATGGAAGAAGACCTTGCCGCAAGTGACGGGCTTCCCACGGCGGATGAGCTCGAAAAGCAAAAATATGAGGTTGAACGCGAGATAATAAAGCTTGAAAAAAGCTCAAACGACTTAAATGAAGCTCTGGCGAGAAATGATGAGACTCTTCGCCGCTTCAGGGTTTATTCTCCGGACGATATAAAAGAGGTTTCCTCCGTCATCGAAAAAACTACCGGGCCTCTGGACAACTACTTTTCAAAGCATTCTTTCAATGTTCGTCCCTTCGCGAAGGTGTTTTTCCTGATCGGACTGTTCTTTTGCATTCTTATAGCGGCGGCGGGCTTTGGTTATGCCGCTTACAATTATCTGCACAAAGCGGCTCTGCCCACGGTTCTTATATTTGCCGGGGTGGGTCTTGTGTTTTTTGTCCTTTTTATCATATGTCTGTGCAATCTGATCTCGGTAGGCAGATTTCGTAAAAAATGCCGGGATTTTGGCGCGCTTTACGAAAGCTTTTTCGGGGAAATGCCTGAAACGGTCGATTCGACTACTATATCTGCGCTTATGTCACAACCCGACAGATTAAACGGGCTTATTGAATGGATCGCGGAAGGAAAAGAGGGGCTTGTGCGCGCCTCAAAGGATTCCGACGATCTGCGGGAACGGATCAGAGGGCTTGACGCGGAAATCGAACAGGCTCACCGCAGAGCGTGGCAGCGCGAGCAAAAAGAAGAGGCGCTTTCATCTCTCCGGCTCAGTCTCGATATGCTCAAAGATCCATTAAAGAAAAATGATGAAATAATCAGCGATGTTGCAGCCGTAAATCTTGCCATAGAAACCATTGAAAATATTTCCAATGATATTTTTGAATCCTTCGGACATTTTCTTGAGGAAACGACGTCTCAGCTGTTTTGCAGTATGACTGACGGCGCTTACCAGGGAGTTTCGATCAACGATTCTTTTGATATTTTCCTTCTTCAAAACGGCAGACGCGTACCGCTTCGCTCAGTCAGCTCCGGTACGCTTGATCAGATTTACCTTGCACTGCGTCTTGCCTGCATCGAATTTTTGTGGCCGGATCAAACCATGCCTCTGCTGCTTGACGACACTTTTGCCATGTATGACAAGGATCGTCTCGCATGCACGCTTTTGTGGCTGTCCGAAAATTATTCCGGGCAGGTTCTCATTTTTACCTGTCATCAGCGCGAAGAACAGATCCTTCGCAACATGAATATTCCTTTTAATCTTGTGGAGCTTTAACTCTTTTTGAGGATTATTAGCCAAGTCGCCTATTCGGGAAGATACTTTCCGATAGCTTCCCATGCGTCCGCATTGTCCATGCCCAGCTTCCAGCAGGCTATTCCCGCGGTATTGCTGTTTTCTATCAGCGACAGCTTTTCCGTGAGCGACTTTGCATCCTCGACCCAAAGACGGTTTATCGCTCCGTCTATAACTACCGAAACATAGTATTGTTCGCAAGCTTCATCCCATTTTGCGCTTTCGCTGTGAGCGGCCAAAAACTGTTTCATATCGTCCATTCCGATAGTGGTAGATGTCAGCGAACTGCCGTCGCCTCTCCACAGTCTGCTGTAAAAAGGGATGGCAACAACGAGCCTGTCGGGGTCAACGCCTTCTGCGATGGTGTTTTTTATTGCGTCTTCAACAAATCCTATGGATGAAGTGGAGCCTGCCTCAGAGCCTTCATAATGCTCATCGTACGCCATTACTATAAGATAGTCCGCGGCCTCTGCAATATCTGATCTATGGTAATGCGCAGTCCATGCCGACGGGACGTAACAATCCACCGACAATACTATTTCCTCTTTATGGCATGCGATCGAAAGCTCCCTGATAAACTGTCTGTAGCCTTCTCCGGCATTTGCCGGCAGTCCTTCAAAATCCACGTTGATTCCGTCAAGGCCGTATTCCTTTGCCTGCGAGGTCAGGTACTGCACCATCTTATAGCGTGATTCTCTTCTTCCGAGAAGCAGCGAATAATCCAGTGTATTGTCGGTATTAAAGTTTTCTACCAGACCCCATACCTGCATTCCTTTTGCTTTGACTTTTTTTACGTAGTCCTTATTTGCACGGGATTCGATCGTGCCATCCGAAGCTGTGACCGAAAACCATGTAGGCGAAACAACATTTGCGCCCGAGGCAGTCTTGAGAAGGCTATCAAGCTTTTTCACTCCGGATTCGTTAAACACCTGATGCCAGACAAGGCAGACTTTTTTGTCAAGAAGCCTGTATTCGTATTTTGGTGCGGTATATTTGTCCGGAACGGTCTGTTTTTCGGCGTCTTTGAGTTCCGCGTCGGTAAGATACCCCGCGTGTCCGCATGCTCCGCCCGCATATACGAGATTCCAGCCATTTTCGGAAGAAACCACCCACAGCTCCTGGCCGCTGTCAAGTTCCTGTATTACCGGAGATCCGTTATCTCCTCCGCTGCGCAGCGCGGCGCCGGACGTCGCCTTTGCAGTTGTACTTTCTCCGAATTTAGATCTTATAAAGACCCTCGACGGATTTGTATAATATTCTACTTCTATATTTGTATATTTTTCGATATAGGCCAAAAGCACATAGATCCTTTCATCTGCGCTTTTTGTCGGCGTATCGGCGTCTTCCTCGATGTCATAAAATACCCGCGCGGATTCATAAAGCGAGGTAGAATCGGACTCTTCAACTCCCGTCGCAGAGGTATAGAAGAGGATCTTTTCCGAAGGTTCATAGTAAAAATGGGAGTTTATCTGTTCCGTAACCAGTCCGAGTCTCAGATATATCTGCTGGTTTTTAAGCACTGCCCTGACGTTTGTCTTTTTGCCGTTTACTATCACGGCGGCCTCGCCGGCCTCCGCCTCGTAATATTCTGATAGATTTACTTTTTTTGTTGTAGGTGCGCCGAGATTAAATACTTTGTAGATAACCGTACCCAAAACCAGCACTGCCAGCAACGCCAATATTATTAAAGTGGGAAGTTTCCTGTTCGCTTCTGCTTTCATCCTTCGCCTCCGGGTTTTGCTAATAAAAACATGAAACCATTTTAGCATAGCCGAAGATTCAATTCAATTTTTAAAAGGATTAACGCTATGAAAATAAAGTAAGAATTGCTGAAAACGGACGTTTTTACAGATAGAATTTCCAGTTGGAGGTTAGTTTTTTCTCCGAATATAATCAAAACTGATTTCTCGGAGCCGTCCGTCTGTACCGGGTATAAAATCAGACATGTATGACCCTCGCTCTCTCATGACGCATTCAAGTGCAATCTTTTTTGGGGAGGCCGGATTTCCTTTCAGCGTCAGCTCAACGCCTTCTTCTTCGTAGGCGGAAAGCTCTTTAAGCATTCGGTCGTATTCTTCGTGACATATCCTTTCCTTCATAACCTGTCTTTCTCATATGTACTAACAGCGAGCAATTTTTTGACGCTTCTGGAAACTTCCCTTTAGCGGGGATGAAGCAGTTTATGCGTCTGTCCTTTATTTTAGCCATTTTTTGCATTTTGTCGAGTAACGCTTTGTGACGCGAAATCCACGATTCTGCCGTGTTTTTCATCCTCCTCGCTGATTTTTGTAACAATCCGTGACATTTTCCAAAAACCACCGCTGATTGCGTGCAAAACCGCTGTTTTTTACCTTTCTGCACGCATTTTAAGGCTGCGGTGCGGGTAAAACTGCCATTTTCGCCATTCTTGCACGCATTTTTGGCCCGCGGTGCGGGTAAAACCGCCATTTTCGCCCTTCTTGCACGCATTTGGGGGTCGCAGTGCGGGTAAAACCGCTGATTTTGGCCTTCTTGCACGCATTTGAGGGCCGCAGTGCGGGTAAAACTGCCATTTTCGCCCTTCCTGCACGCATTTTGGAGCCGCAGTGCGGGTAAAACCGCCATTTTCGCCCTTCCTGCACGCATTTGGGGGCCGCAGTGCGGGTAAAACTGCTGATTTTGGCTTTCCTGCACGCATTTGGGGGCTGCGGTGCGGGTAAAACCGCTGATTTTGGCTTTCTTGCACGCATTTTGGAGCCGCATTGCGGGTAAAACTGCTGTTTTTTACCTTTTTGCACGCATTTTGGGTCCGCGGTGCGGGTAAAACCGCCATTTTCGCCCTTCCTGCACGCATTTGGGGGCCGTAGTGCGGGCATACAAAAAAGGAAACCTCTTTCAAGATTTCCTTTTTTGAGCATATGCAGCGCTGCATGTGCGCCGGCTTCATTATTTAATTGCGTTTATATCTGACTTATGCTTTTTTTGGGGCCGGCGCTCTATCTGATCTTTGCTTTTTTTAGTGCCGGTGCTGTATCCGGACTTTGCTCTTCCCTGGCCGGGGCGGTTTATCTGATTTCTTCCTTCCCCCCCATGTAAGGTCTGAGCGCTTTTGGAATTGCTACGCTGCCGTCGGCACGAAGATTGTTTTCCAGAAAAGCGATGAGCATACGCGGCGGCGCAACACAGGTATTATTAAGAGTATGCGCAAAATATTTTTCGCCGTTTTCGCCCTGGACTCTGATCTTCAGTCTGCGCGCCTGAGCGTCGCCGAGATTTGAGCAGCTTCCTACCTCAAAATATTTTTTCTGGCGGGGAGACCAGGCTTCCACATCTACGGATTTTACTTTCAGATCTGCAAGGTCGCCCGAGCAGCACTCAAGCGTGCGAACCGGGATATCAAGCGTTCTGAAAAAGTCCACAGTGTTTTTCCAAAGCCTGTCATACCATGCCATACTATCTTCCGGCTTGCAGACAACGATCA
>DFFO01000025.1 GCA_002369255.1 Lachnospiraceae bacterium UBA3774 | reverse complement strand
ATTTATAAAGAATTGCATGATGATACGGGCTTTTTGATACCGGATCACGGTGATCTTACAAAATGGGCCGAGCAGGGAGTATTGCTGCTTAATACCATACTTACTGTGCGGGCGCACAAACCGCTCTCGCACGCAAATATCGGGTGGGAGCAGTTTACGGACGCAGTCATCAAGGAAGTAAACAAGATAGACCGGCCGGTAGTTTTTTTGCTTTGGGGAGCGCCTGCCGGAAAAAAGGCCTCGATGCTTGACAATCCGTCACATCTGATCCTTAAAGCGCCGCATCCGAGCCCGCTTTCGGCATATCGCGGTTTTTTCGGCTGCAGGCATTTTTCAAAGACAAACGAATTTCTGACAAGCAAAGGATCTTCGCCAATAGATTGGCAGATATAAAGGGAGTTTAAATGATCGAACTGATAATATGGATTCTGATTTACGGAACGATAGAAGGAGTTACAGAGTGGCTTCCCGTCAGCAGTACGGGACACCTTATCATATTTGAAAGCTTTTGGAAACCGGATTCATCGCTGTTTACCGACAGCTTTCTTGATTTCTTAAGAGTTGTCATTCAGCTCGGAGCCGTTATAGCAGTCTTTTTGTTATACAGAAAAAGACTCAATCCTTTCAGCTCAAGGCTTACGGAAAACGGCAAAAAAAAGGTCTGGAAAAACTGGATAAGGATCGTGGTAGGCTGCATTCCTGCCGGAATAGCAGGAGTATTTTTCAGTGACTTTTTTGATGAAAATCTTTACACCTGGCAGGTTGTCGCGCTGGCGCTTGCGATTTACGGAATACTCTTTATCGTTGTTGAAAACAAAAACAGAAGACGAAAGAAAAAATATTCCTCCATGGAGGATATTCCGATAAAAGTTGCCTTTATTATAGGACTGATCCAGGTACTTTCGCTCATTCCCGGCACTTCCAGAAGCGGCGTAACGATACTTGCCGGTCTGATCCTCGGAGCGTCGAGGGTCGCTGCGGCGGATTTTACGTTCAGTATGGCTATACCCATTATGGCGGGCGCAAGTCTTGTCAAGATCCTGAAATTTTTCAGAGCGGGAAACACCTTTACCGGAAAACAGATAATAGTGCTTGCGGCGGCTCTGTTTGTATCTTTTGTCGTCTCGATGTTTGCCGTCAAGCTTATCAAAAAATATATCAGCCGCAGGAACTTCAAACCCTTTGGCTATTACAGGATAGCGCTTGCCGTCATCATAACGGCGGTTGCATTTATCTTTCCCGGAGTATTGCCGGGAAGCGCAAAGGCGCCCAGCAAATACGGGCTTCCGGACTATATTGAGGAGGATTACCTTTCCGAAAATGAGTATTCAAGGCCCGGAACGCCTCTTTTGCAGGTAAAGGATATAGTGATACACTATACCGCAAATCCCGGAACCTCGGCAAAGCAAAACAGAAACTATTTTGAAGGACTTTCAAAGCAAAGCCCTGAAGATCCGACATATGCGAGCAGCAATTTTATCATAGGAACGGAAGGGGAAATATTGGCTGTTGTTCCGATCGACGAAATAGCTTATTGTTCAAACAATAGAAATAATGATACAATATCAATCGAGAACTGTCATCCTGACGAAACCGGAAAGTTTACGGACGAGACATATGCTTCTTTGGTCAAGCTTACGGCATGGCTGTGCGACAGATACGGCCTTGGCCCGGACAACGTTATAAGGCATTATGACGTGACGGGAAAGCTGTGCCCACTGTACTTTGTCGAGCATGAGGACGCGTGGGAGACGTTTAAAGACGACGTTCAGACGCAGATAGATTCTTTAAATGAAACAGAAGATTAATGAGGGTGCTTGTCGATGAATTTTAAGAATTGGGATAAAAAATATTTCAGATGGGGGCTTACCGCTTTTATTGTCATAGCGGCGAGCATCCTGTTTTATTTGATCATATCCGCGTCAAAGAGCCTTGCCGATATTTTCGGCTCGATAATGGGGGCCTTTACGCCGATGCTGCTTGGCTTTGCTTTTGCATTTATCATAAAGCCGCTATTGCGGCTGCTTGAACTCCCGGTATTTTATAAATGGGGAATAAAAGTATATAAAGGCGATGACAGAAAAGCCAAAAGCTTCTCACGCGGCATTGGAGTGGCGCTTACAACAATAGTGATCTTTCTGATCGTGGGGCTGCTGCTTTGGATGATCATCCCGAGACTCTATGAGAGCGTGCAGACTATTGTAAAGAATCTTCCCGTATATTATGCGGACATCAGAAATACTCTTGCCGGAAAGCTGTCAAACAGCGAGGTCGGAAAGACCATAATCGGTGCGCTTGACTCTGTATCTGACTATATCCAGGGATGGCTCTCCAATGATCTGCTTTCATTTCTCAGCATTTACGCGGATACCTTTGTCAGCAGCGTTGTAAATGTGATCTCATCATTGTTCAATATATTGCTCGGAATCATCATTTCGATATACTGTCTCGCTGAAAAAGAAAAATTTGCCGCACAGTCAAAAAAGCTTTTGTATAGCACGTTCAGTACGGAAAAGGCGACTTTGATAATAAACAGATGCAAATCCATCGACAAGATCTTTACCGGCTTTATCAGCGGAAAGCTGCTTGATTCGGTTATCATAGGTATTGTCTTTTATATAGTTCTTGCGATATTCGGAATGCCTTACAAGGAACTGATAGCCGTATTTCTTGCAGTTACGAATATAATCCCGTTTTTCGGACCGTTTATCGGAGCAATACCGAGCGCTGTTCTTATCCTGATGGTAAGTCCGGTCAAGTGTCTTTTGTTTATTCTTTTGGTAATAATCATTCAGCAGCTTGACGGAAATATCTTAGGGCCCAAGATTCTCGGCGAATCCACCGGACTGTCGAGCTTTTGGGTGCTTTGCTCTCTGCTGATCTTCGGAAGACTTTTCGGTTTTGTCGGCATGCTTGTCGGAGTTCCTACTTTTGCAGTAATCTATGCGGCCGTCAAGGAAGTCATTCATGACAGATTAAAAAAGCGCAATATCACAAGTTCTACCACAGAGTTCAAAGATATTGACTATATTGACCCGGAAACGAACGAACCCGTAAAGAAAACGCATACGGATGAAGAAAAAAAAGAAACCCAAAACGAATTGTTTAAAAAATTGAAAGAGAAGATCTCTTCAAGAAAAAAAGAAGATAAATAAACCGGACGGTACAGTGCTTTGGCTGATTTGGAAAAGGAAATAAACAGAAGAAGAACATTTGCTATAATTTCACATCCCGACGCGGGAAAGACCACGCTGACGGAAAAATTCTTGCTTTACGGCGGCGCAATTAATCTTGCCGGTACCGTAAAGGGCAGAAAAAACACAAAACATGCTGTTTCGGACTGGATGGAGATAGAAAAGGAAAGAGGAATTTCCGTTACGTCGTCGGTTTTGCAGTTTGGTTATGACGGTTTTTGTATCAATATACTTGATACTCCCGGCCACCAGGATTTTTCGGAGGATACCTACCGAACGCTTATGGCCGCGGATTCCGCCGTTATGGTAATAGACGGAAGCAAGGGCGTGGAGGCTCAGACGATCAAGCTTTTTAAAGTCTGTATGATGCGTCATATCCCGGTCTTTACGTTTGTCAACAAGCTTGACCGCGCTGCAAAAGATCCCTTTGAGCTTATGAGCGATATTGAAGAGGTTCTGGGCATAGAAACCTGCCCTATAAACTGGCCGATAGGCTCAGGACAGAATTTCAAAGGTGTTTATGAAAGAGATATCGACAAGATTACTACTTTTGTCGCAGCGGGCGCAGGTTCAAGAGAAATAGAGACGCATGAGCTCGATCCTTCTTCTCCCGAAACAGAGAAACAGATCGGAGCTGATTTTATGGCTCAGCTTCGGGACGAGATAGAGCTGCTTGACGGGGCCGGACAGAACCTTGATATGGATATGGTAAGACAAGGCTTGTTAAGTCCTGTGTTTTTCGGATCGGCGCTTACCAATTTCGGCGTTGAGACGTTTTTGAAGCATTTCCTAAAAATGACTCAGCCGCCGACTCCGAGACAGTCGGATCTAAGAGTGATAGATCCCGTAAAGGATGACTTTTCCGCCTTTGTATTTAAAATACAGGCAAATATGAACAAGGCCCATAGAGACAGGATAGCTTTTATGCGTATCTGCTCCGGAAAATATGAAGCCGGAATGGAAGTAACCCATATCCAGGGCGGCAAAAAAATCCGTTTAAATCAGTCCACGCAGATGATGGCCGACGAAAGAACCATAGTATCCGAGGCCTATGCGGGAGATATCATCGGCCTGTTTGACCCGGGTATTTTTTCGATAGGAGATACGCTCGTCGCAGGAAATGAAAAGTTTTCTTTTGCCGGAATACCGACTTTTGCGCCCGAGCATTTTGCCCGCGTAAGACAGACAGATACGATGAAGCGCAAACAGTTTATCAAGGGCATCAGCCAGATAGCGCAGGAAGGCGCTATTCAGATATTCCGTGAATTAAACACGGGAATGGAAGAGATCATCGTCGGAGTTGTGGGTATTCTTCAGTTTGATGTTCTTTTATACCGTCTGAAGGATGAATACAACGTTGAAGTAAAGCTTGAACAGCTTCCGTATGAATATATCAGATGGATAGAAAATGACGATATAGATCCTGAAAAGATAGTCGGAACTTCAGATATGAAGCGCATCACAGACTTGAAAGACCGTCCGCTTTTGCTGTTTGTAAACAGCTGGAGCGTCCAGATGGTCCAGGAAAGAAATCCGGGACTGATATTATCCGAATTTGGCAAAAACTGACATTAGGAGGATCGTAAATGAATTGCCCTTATTGTAATGCTATCGACACCAAGGTAACGGATTCGAGACCTACTGACAACAATACCATCAGGCGCCGCCGCGAGTGCAGTGTATGCGGTAAGCGGTTTACGACCTATGAAAAAGTCGAAACGATCCCTATGATGGTCATCAAAAAAGGAGAAGTCAGAGAACCTTATGACAGAGCCAAGATAGAAGGCGGCGTTTATCGCGCCTGTCACAAGCGCCCTATTCCGGTTACCAGCATAAATAATATGATCGACAAGATAGAAACGCAGATTCTTTCAAGAGAAGAAAGAGAAATAGAAAGCTCGGAAATCGGCGAGATGGTAATGCGCGGTCTTTCCGAGCTTGACGACGTAGCTTACGTAAGATTTGCATCCGTTTACAAAGAATTCAAGGACGTTGACACTTTCCTTCGCGAGATCGAAAAAATTGCGAAAAAAAGATAGATTACTTGCGGTTTTTTTCGTAGATAATACTGAGCCCTTTAAGGAGCAGACTGTCATCGCAGATGATTTTGTGTCTGCAGTAGGGCACGATATATTCAGCCAGGCCCCCGGTAGCGATCACGGTGGCCTCGCTTTTTATTTCATCTGTTATGCGGTCTATCATTCCGTCCATCATTGAGGCGGTGCCGAAGATCGAGCCGCTGCGCATACTGTCGATAGTATTGGTTCCGATGGTTTGAGAGGGAGCGTCAAAAGAGATACCTACAAGCTGGGATGTCTTGCTCACGATTGATTCGACTGCAGTCCTCACGCCGGCAGTAATGACGCCGCCGAGAAAATTTGCGTCTTTATCGACGACGGAGATCGTCGTTGCCGTTCCGAGATCAAAGATGATAAGCGGACGTTGATATTCTTTTATACATGCAACGGCAGCCACTACCATATCTGCTCCGAGCTGAGCCGGATCGTCGATTTTAATGTTTAGCCCCGTCTTTATACCGGGCCCTACGATCATGGCCTCGACTTTAAAAATCTTAAATATAGCGCTTTTTACAGTGGAATTAAGTTCAGGGACAACAGAAGAGATAATAGCTCCGCTTACCTGCTCGGAACTTAGAGAGTAAAGATCAAGCACGCTTTTGAACAATACGGCATATTCAAGATCCGTTTTGCTCCTGTCCGTGGAAATCCTGTCAAAGGATACGACTTTACCTCCGTCCATAATGCCGGCTACAATATTTGTATTTCCTATATCAACAGCAAAGATCATAATGAACGCTCCTTGAAGTTTTACTGATTTCTTTGGATTATAACATAATATAAACTTTTCAAAAAGTGCGACTTGTTGTATTATTTAACTATGTTTGATTCATTTTGTCCTGACAAAACGATCTCCGGAGTATATGACCTTGATTTCGAGTCTTTATATGACAGCGGAATCAGAGGTCTTACTTTTGATATAGACAATACTCTGGTACCCGACGGGGCTCCCGCCGATGAAAAGGCATCCGCGCTGTTTTGCCGCCTAAAAGATATCGGCTTTAAGTGCTGCCTGATTTCAAACAATTCAAAAGATCGTGTAGAATCTTTTGCAAAAGCCGTCGGTGCGGATTATCTTTTCAAAACGTCAAAGCCTTCCCAAAAAGGTTTTGCTCAGGCAATGGAAATAATGAACACTTCCTTAAAAGACACTGTCCATTTCGGAGATCAGCTCTTTACTGACGTATGGGGAGCAAACAGAGCCGGGATGACGGTATATCTTGTCGCTCCGCTGGATACTTCGCATGAGCCTTTTTGGATACGCGTAAAGCGCGTGCTTGAAAAATTCGTTTTCTTTGTACTCCGGCTTTCAAAAGGACGGTTAAAGCGGGATCGGCGCATATAAAAAACAGTTGAAAGTTACTGCGTAATATATTAAAATATCAAGGCATGTATTAATCAAGGAGGATTCCATTTTATGGTAACAGCAGGTGATTTCAAAAACGGTATTACGATCGAGTACGACGGTAATATATATCAGATTATCGAATTTCAGCACGTTAAGCCCGGAAAAGGCGCTGCTTTCGTTCGTACAAAGCTTAAAAATATCATCAGCGGAGGCGTAGTCGAAAAGACCTTCCGCCCTACCGAAAAGTTTGACGAGGCGCGTATTGAGAGAGTAGATATGCAGTATCTTTACGCAGACGGCGATCTTTTCTATTTCATGGACGTCAATACTTACGATCAGATCGCGCTTACAAAGGATCAGATCGGGGATTCCCTCAAATTCGTAAAAGAAAATGAAATGGTCAAGGTTTGCTCACACAAAGGAAACGTATTCTCGGTTGAGCCTCCTCTTTTCGTTGAACTTGCGATCACCGAAACAGAGCCCGGATTCAAGGGCGATACTGCTACCGGCGCCACGAAGCCTGCTATCGTCGAGACCGGAGCGCAGGTTTCCGTTCCGCTTTTCGTAAATGAAGGCGACGTCATCAAGATCGACACGAGAACGGGAGAATACCTCTCCAGAGCATAACTATTTTGCAATATCAATTCGGGAGGCGCAGTATATGTGCCTCTCTTTTTTAAGAAACAAATATTTTTGAAAGGAAAATAACATGGAAAGAAAAAACGCATGGACGTCGTATTCCGCCGAAGAAAGAAAACAGGTTTTCGCCCTCGGTGAAAGATACAGAAAATTCATTTCCGAAAACAAAACGGAGCGTGAGTGTACAAAAGCCGCGATAGAGCTTGCAGAGGCAAAGGGCTATGAGCCGGTAGAAAAATATATCGAGGCGGGGAAGCCGCTTGGGGCCGGATCAAAGGTATATGCTTCATGCATGGGAAAGAGTCTGGTACTGTTCAATATCGGAACGGAACCTATCGAGCGCGGCATGAATATCCTCGGAGCGCATATCGATTCACCGAGACTTGACTTAAAGCCCAATCCCCTTTATGAAGATACAGAGATGGCGCTTCTTGATACGCATTATTACGGCGGTATCAAAAAATA
>DFFO01000083.1 GCA_002369255.1 Lachnospiraceae bacterium UBA3774 | reverse complement strand
CGCTCGGCTGGGGCAACTGGCAGGCAACGGTTGCTTCCGTTACAGGTCTTGTCGCAAAGGAAAACATCGTCGGAACGATGGGAATACTTTACGGCGGCGGCGACGCGACAGTTTGGCAAACGCTCAGTTCTGCGTTTACAGGGATCACGGGATATTCATTCCTCGTATTCAACTTGCTCTGCGCCCCCTGCTTTGCGGCTATCGGCGCGATCAGGCGCGAAATGAACAGTGCGAAGTGGACCTGGTTTGCCATCGGTTATCAGTGCATATTCGCTTACGCGATAGCGCTTATGATAAATCAGTTAGGCGGATTGTTTACCGGAAACGTAAATGTAATAGGACTTATCGTTTCGATTGCGATCCTCGTATTTATGATCTATATGCTGTTCTTCCGCAAATATAAGGAAGCTACAAAGCTCAGCAAAAAGGTCGGTTGATATTTGTCCTCACCTCACCGGAAAGGAGGCTGAAAATGTTTAACTGGATATCGGACAACCTCGGCACCATAATAGTCGCCCTCATACTTCTTGCCATAATAACCGCGATTATAACCGCAATGGTGAAAAACAAAAAATCCGGAAAGTCTGGATGCAGCGGAAACTGCGCCTCCTGCCCGATGAGCGGGGGTTGTAAAAAATAGTATAAAAAGGGGAGGCGTGCTTTCGCCTCCCGGTATTTTTGGGAGAAAAAATGTATAAGACTACAGTAAAAATCGAAGGCATGATGTGCGGAATGTGTGAAGCGCACATAAACGACGCGGTTCGAAAAACTATTCCGGAAGCAAAAAAAGTGGCTTCTTCCCGTTCGAAAGGAGAAACCACGTTTGAGACAAAAGAGCCTGTTGATGAAGGGCTGTTAAAAACCGCTATTGAAGAAACCGGCTACAAATTTATCTCTTTGGAATCGGAAAAGGTTGAAAAAAGAGGCTTTTTCGGCAAAAGCGGTTAATCTTTTTCGCCCCAGATAAGTGCGCACCGGACTGCCTTTTTCCAGCCTTTCATAAGTTTTTCTCTTTCCGCGGAATCGATAGAAGACGTAAACGTTCTGTCAATGACGCGGTTCTTTTTTATGTCGTCCTCGTCCTTCCAGTAGCCTACCGCAAGCCCGGCAAGGTAAGCCGCGCCCAGAGCCGTGGTCTCGATACAGGTAGGTCGCTCTACGTTTATTCCGAGCAGATCCGACTGAAATTGCATAAGAAAATTGTTTGCGCTTGCGCCGCCGTCAACCTTCAGACAGGTAAGCGGCGTGCCGGAGTCTTTTTCCATGGCTTTTACCAGGTCGCAGGTCTGATAAGCAAGGGACTCGACGGTTGCGCGTATAAAGTGATTGCGGTTTGTGCCGCGCGTAAGGCCAAGTGCGGCGCCTCTGGAATAAGGATTCCAGTAAGGAGCTCCCAGACCCGAAAACGCCGGTACAACGTAAACGCCGCCCGAATCCGGGACCGCAAGGCAGGCTTCTTCGCTTGCCGCCGCGCTTTGTATGAGCCGCATTTCGTCGCGAAGCCACTGAACTGCCGCGCCGGCGATAAAAATACTTCCTTCAAGAGCATAATTTACATTTCCGTTTATTCCGTATGCAACGGTAGTGACAAGCCCGTGAGAAGACGAGACGGGGACGCTTCCTGTATTCATCAAAGTAAAACAGCCGGTTCCGTAAGTGTTTTTTACGTCACCGGGATGAGTGCAGCACTGGCCGAAAAGCGCCGCCTGCTGATCGCCCGCGATACCGGCGATCGGGATCTCGCCGCCCGTCACCATATGATCCGTATAGCCCACGATACCGCTTGACATGGTGACTTTTGGAAGCATGGCTTCGGGGATGCCGAAATAATCCAGCAATTTTTTGTCCCACGCAAGCTTTTTGATATCGAAAAGCATGGTGCGGGAAGCATTTGTTATATCGGTAATATGCAGTTTTTTCTCAGAAAGATTCCAGATGAGCCACGTGTCGATCGTGCCAAAAAGCAGCTCGCCCGCCTCGGCACGCTCACGTACACCGGGAACGTTGTTTAGTATCCAGGCGATTTTTGAACCGGAAAAATAAGGGTCGGGGATCAGCCCCGTGGTCTCGCGGACATAATCCGAAAGCCCGTCTTTTTTTAACCGGTCTATCATATCCGCAGTGCGGCGGCACTGCCATACTATTGCATTGTAAACGGGGATGCCGGTTTTTTTGTCCCAAACCACCGTGGTCTCGCGCTGATTTGTGATACCGATGGCAGCTATTTCGGAAGCGTCGGCGCCGATTTTTTGCATGGCTTCGGTCATGACTCCGGACTGGGTGGCCCATACTTCCATGGGATCGTGTTCTACCCAGCCGGGCCTTGGGAAGATCTGCGTAAATTCTTTTCCGGCGATACTGACGATCTCTCCTTGTTTGTTAAATACGATACAGCGTGAAGAGGTGGTTCCGGCGTCAAGCGAGAGAATATATTTGCTCATGTTAACGGTTCCTTCCTGATTTTGCTTAATAATAAGGCAAAAGAAAGGCGGATGTCAACGAAAAGCTGCGAGTTGAAGGTGCATATTTAAACGGAAAAAAGCCGGCGGCGTTTTGTCGCATTTTAAATAAATTAAGAGCTCAATTTGTTGACAAGAGATATATTTTCGTATAAAATAAGCAAGCGTTTAAAACGTAATAAAAGCGGCTTTGCCGCAGCAATTCGGAGAAGTACTCAAGAGGCCGAAGAGGCGCCCCTGCTAAGGGTGTAGGTCGGGTGAACCGGCGCGAGGGTTCAAATCCCTCCTTCTCCGCGCTACTGGAGGGCTCGAAAACGTTGATGTTTCAACGAATTCGAGCCTTTTAATTTTCTGGCGAAACGGAACAAATTTGAGGCCAGGCTGAGGCCAGACGTTTTTTGACGGGTGCAAAACGGAATATTCGTAA
>DFFO01000007.1 GCA_002369255.1 Lachnospiraceae bacterium UBA3774 | reverse complement strand
TCTCGCCGTCTATGGTCACGGTTCCGCTGAACGTATTCATCCACCTTCCGTCTTTGTAATATCTCATATTGTTTTTCTCGGCAAGCGCCGTAAAGTGGAAGTTGATCAGGCCTTTTTCTATGCGGTATCGATACAGCCCCTGACCTGCGTTATATCTTGTCATATCGGTGGCAAAGCCCGTAGTGGTGGCCTGGAATTTGCCGTATCTGTAATATCTCCAGACTCCCTCTACCTTGTAAAGACCTTCATAGTTACTGTCTATCGTGCCGTTTTTTACGTAAAACTCATATGTGGTGCTTTGGCCCTGCGTATTATTCGCATAGCCGGTATAAGTATTCATCCATCTTCCGTTTTCGTAATATCTCGTATTGTCAGTCTCTGCAAAGGCAGTAAAATGGAAGTTTATCAGGCCTTTTTCTATGCGGTATCTGTATATTCCCTGACCTGCGTTATATCTTGTCATATCGGTGGCAAAGCCAGTAGTGGTGGCCTGGAATTTTCCGTATCTGTAATATCTCCAGACTCCGTCCACCTTGTAAAGACCCTCATAGTCCTCATCAAGCACGCCGTCTGCTATCTTGTACTGATACAGGCTGGCCGTTTCGCCGTTTGTATTGATATATCCCGTATATGATTTTTGCCACACCCCATACCTGTAATATCTGAATGCGCCGTCCGGATCCTTTACAAGACCGTTTTTATCGCTCACAGTTATATCAATAAAAGCCATGAGCGGGTCAAGCGCCGTCCCGTAATGCATTTTTTCGTCAATTTCGGATATTCTGTCGCCGTACATCAGCTTGTCATAAATAACGGCCACTTCGGTATCTTCTTCATAAAGCGGATCTTCCGAAAACGTGACGTAGTCGGTGACGTCCTTTGAAAGCCCGTTTGCAAGGCGCGCCATTACCACCGCACCCTTTAGGTCAAACTTTTCTCCGGGCAGATATCCCGTCCTGTCGGGAAGCCTTGTCACTTCTATGCTGACTATATCTGCGCCCACTGCCATCATCTTTGCGGAGTCGTTTTTAAAATAAAGAGTCCCGTATTCATCCACGATAGGACTGCATATACAGTACTGCGCCTCGCTTCCTACGGGTGTGAACAGCACGGGAGCGCACTCGCAGTATTTTTTTACTCCGTGATCATTATATTCTTCAATAACAGGATCTATCACCTGAGTGACGCCGGGCGCGTCTTTTATGCAGCGCACCATGCCGGGAGTAAAATTATCAGTGAAATATACGTAAACATAGCCGCTTTCTTTTTCGTAGGCCGTGGAGATCAGACCGCTGGTCTGCGGATATCCTTTTGTCGCGGCCGTATAAGCCACCTCAAACTTTTCAAGATCGATAACCGTGATATTGTGTCCCGAGTATGCGTCAAACTGCCCCTTTCCCGAAACGCCCACGTACGCCCTCGCGTTATAAACGACCGGGGTAGAAGTGCTCATAGCCGCGGTATCCGTGCCGTTTGTAAGCGTTATCTTGCGCAGCGAACCCGTGACGAACCTGCCGTCCTTTCCTATTTTGACGCGATAAAAATAACCGCCTTTTGTCGTAAAATAATATGCGTCGGTCTGTTTGTCATAGCAGATACTGCATCTGATATCTCCGACCGTATCAAGAGTGATCGAATCAAGCAGTTTTCCGCTGCGCGGCGAAAAACTCAAAAGCTGCGCAAATCCGCTGTCATAGCCTTCACTTCCATCGTCCGTCCCGACTACGACAAAATCATCGCAGGCATATGCGCCGGCCCAGTAAAAGCCTTTTGCCTTGTATGTCCAGGCGGCTTTTTTTGCTTCAAGCGGCTGTGACGGATCCTCGTCAGTCACGGAAAGGCAGACAAAGTTTGCGGGCGCACTCTCCGATACCCAAAAACCGGTATAGATATATCCGCCGTGATAAACTATGGGCGCGTTTGGCTGGCCTTTAAGCGGGTCCGAGTACAGCCAGAGCGACTCAAGCGTTTTCGCGTCAAAGGCCTGAATCCGGCCGTCGCTGAGCGCCACAAATATCATGCCCTCCGCATATGCCGGCGAGTTTATCGCAAAGCTTGACGCACCCGCCATATCCCCGGTCATCACCACTTTGCCGGTCGCAGCGTCGGCCTTTAGGATCTTGTTCATGGCATAAGTGTAAATATATCCGTCCACTATGATAGGACAGCCCACCGCTCCGTTTCCGTAGCCTTCGCCAAGGGTACTTGCCCAATAAAGCGAGGTATTTTGCGCGGATATCGGCGTTTTGCAATCTACGACTCCGTTATTGGTCTCATCCGCTCTGTAAAAAGGCCAGTCAGTAGTTTTTTGAATGTCCTCTATTCCCGTTTCGGCGGCATATTTAAGATCATACCGAAGCTCGGAGCTTAATCCAGCAACAAACTCCCCGCTTTCGGAAACATACTTGTATGCAGACACCGTAATGCTGTATTTTTCGCCGCTTGTCAAAACGTAGCTTCCGTCGTCTTCCGGCCAGATCCTCTCATTTGATTCATCCCGAAGATCGACGGTGGCTTCCTGAGGCAAGACGCTTATCGTAATATGGACTTTTTCTTTTTTCTCAACCGTCAGAACATATTTTTCCGATTCAAGATTAGTCTGCGGATTTTCGGCAGTTACGGTTATTATATTTTCGCCGCCTGCAAGCGCCAGCTCGTTTTCGCTTTTGCCGTTGATATGTATTTCATAACCTTCATATGATCCGACTGCGATCAGCCTTATCACGTCGGCGGACGTCACCGCGGCATATGAATAAACCCCTGTTTCAAAGTCGTTTTTCAGATTTATCGCGTTTTTGTCCGCGTCTTCGATTTTCAGACTTTTAAGAGAGGGGATCCTTTCTATATTAAACTTATATATCTGCGGCGAAGTCTCACCGATGGTGATCACTATTTCATTTCCGAGAGGTCCTCTTTTGATCGCGCGGGTAAGACCCTTTGTCACGCCGTTTTCAAGAGTAAGATTTTTTTCGTTATTGTTGTTCAGATCTTTAAAGGTGCATTTGACGGGCAATTGCAAGGCCTCGTCTGTAAGCTCCACCGTAACGAAAACATTGTGCCCCGCCGTATCGGCAACAGGCATAAAGTAATCAAAGGTTTGAAGGCCCGGATCTTCACTTGTTTTTTCATATGCGAAAATATCCGCCTTTTCCGAGTTTTCGCTCGCAAAGGTGATGCTTTTCACATAAGAACCGAATATGGAAGTCTCTTCTTCCAAAAGCTCTCCTGCCGCCGGCTCCCCGGCATATACCGGCTGCGCCGGATCCCCCATAAGAGTCAGGCATGCGGCAATAATCGCAGTTGTCTTTTTTAATAATCTTTTCATTTTCACTCCGCCAAAAAACACTTGTGACCCCCGGGCCGGCTTTGCGGCTCTCCGGGGGTCCTTACCTGCTGTTAAACAGGTTTTTCTTTTTTAGTTTTTAATACCCGTTCCATTGAATGCTGTCGCGTCCGCTTCAACGTTTTCCGAAAGAATAGCGTTTTTAAGCGAGGAGCAGTTGTTGAAGGCGTACTTTCCTATCTTGCCGACGTTTGACAGATCTATGTCCAAAAGAGCGGTGTTGCGCGAGAATGCGCATACTCCCACCGTTTTGACCGTAGAAGAAAGCGATACGTCCTTCAGGTTTTCACATTCCGCAAATGCATAATTTCCTATCAGGGTAACGCCCTCGGATACTACAACCTTTTTTATTTCGTTTCTGTATTCATACCAGGGCAGATCGGTCTTTTTGCCAAAGCTTCTCATCGCTCCGTTTCCGGATATCGTAAGCGTTCCGAACGAAAGCGTGTATTTGCAAAGTCCCACAAGTCCGATCCTGTTGATCCAGTAGGTTTCCGACGCCTGCTTCGCTCTTGCGCACACTCCGTTAAAGGAATTTGCGGCCATCTCGGGCAGCCCTTTTCCTGCAAATATTACCAGTTCAAGAGCAGAGCAGTTGTTAAAGGCGTAATTTCCGATCTTTTCCAGATTTTCCGGAAGCGTTATCTCCTTAAGAGACCGACAGCCGGTAAACGCCGCTGTTCCTATAGATCTGATACTGTCTGCGAGAGTTATTTTTTCAAGCTCCGTACAGCCTGCAAAAGCGTAGTTTCCGATCAGGCTCACGCCTTCTTCAACAACGACTTCCCTGATCTCGTCGATATATCCGTACCACGGGACGTCGCTTCTTCGGCCATAGCTTCTCATCGCGCCTTCACCGCTGATTGTCAGGGTTCCGTTTTCAAGAGTCCAGCTTGCTTTTTGTCCGCAGACCCCGGCATCGTTGGAAAGCGATTTGACAAGATCTACGTTATACGTGCGGCAAGTGTCGTTTACATAAGAGCTTACGATTATTTCAAGTCTGTCGCAGTCAGTGATGTCAAGATTTTCCAGCGTCCACGTGCCGGTAGGATAACTTCCTCCCTCGGCCGCGGTAATGGTCTGACCCACTGTATTATTGCCGTTTTTCTTTGTGATAAGGACGGTATCATTTTTGTCCTGCTTCATATTTGTTGCGTTCGTATATTTCTGAAGCATTTTTGCCGTAAGTGTAAGCGTTTTTGCCTTTTCAACATTGATAACGTAGTCTGTTTTTGTATAAACCGGAGCATTGCCCTCGGCGTCGGTCATTGCATAAACGTTTCCGTCTGCATCTGTTGCATCAAGCGAAGTGATCGCGGGATGAACGTAGCTAAGGCTGCTTGCTCCCGGATATACCATATAGCTGTAGACCTTCGCAGGTCCGAGCTGCGGTTCAGAAGGCGTTACAACGACCTGAATATTGAATATCCTGTCGCCGTCCGCGTCAAAGTCTTCCGCAGGAACCTTGAACTCGATCCCGCTCTCGAGCATTACTTTTGTTACGTCTTCATCTCCGTCGTACCAGTATCTAAGTTCGATGGTATTGTAATAATCTTTTGCGGTAACGGTTGCGACAAAAGCATAATTTGTCATCGCAGAAGTAGCCTTGCCCCAGTTGGCCGCGTTATTTACCATAGTCGCATTTGTAAATCCAAAGGATTTTACATAGGCGCTGGTTCCGTTGTAAATATTGATGCTCTTTAAGCCGACGAGATTGTCATAGTTCGGGGTCGCGGTTCCTTTAGTTACGTTGAAGCTGATATCTTCAATGGTTGAAACTATCCCGGAGACCGCGGACGCCGTGAAGTTTGCAGATCGTCCGTTGTCGGTCAACAGTCTGTGACCTCCGAAAGGATCGCCCATCGACGTAAATTTCGTGCATCCGAGCGTCAGCGTGTTTTCGCCCGCGATATATGCGGTAAAGGTCAGGGCGCTTTGTGCGGGTGACGCATAATTGTACTGAACGCCGCTGCTTGAGATGGCATACTTTCCATTCAGCAGCATAGACGTCTTGTTCGTTCCTCCGTAACCGGGATTGTATATGCCTGAGAGCTTCGGAACGGGCATATTAAGCGAGTCAAAGCTGACAGTTATTTCATCTCCCTGCGTGATCTTAATATCCGCGGGATAGACAGACGATTGCCCAGTCGTATTATTTGTGATCGTGCAGACGATCTTTTTGGCGCGGACCAGACGGAAATCTTCCTCTGCACCTTTTTTCAGAGTGATGATATTGTAGCCTTCCGTTACCGGAACGCTGTATTTACCTTCGTTTGATACGACAGATACCGCCTCTTTAAAGCAACCTCCCTTTGTATTTTGTACAGTCACATCAGAAAGTCCCTCCGCAGTAAACGCAAACGTGCCGTTTTCTCCGTAATAATATACCGTATCAAATTCCGCGTCCCAATCGCCGTCGTTGCTTAAAGGCGTGATGGTTATGTCGCTTTTGCTGCCGACCGTTATCACAAACGTTTCTACACATTCCGCGTCAGTATCGCCGTATGAGTAATACTTGGTCGTCTGCCCGGTGCTCGTGCTGATAGTTGCGGTATAGACGTCCACAGCGTCATAATAGACCGAAACTACCGCAGTGCCGTTTTTGACGGCCGTAACGTCCATCCAGTTGTTTTTTGCATTGCCGGTACAGCGCTCGGTCACGGGGCTGAGGCTGACGACGTCGCTTCCGGATAGGATCTCATAATGAAATTCAGGCTCAATCATAATATTTGCCGTAGCATTGTTAGTTATCTGCGTATTACGAAGAGCGCGCAGACGATAAGTCTCGCCGGCATTCATTTCCAGTTTGTTCTTTTCATTGATATTCAAAAGAAGGGAGTTTTCATATGCGCCTCCGATCGTAGTTGAAGACTGATACGTCTTTTCACTAAAATCGATATTAAAGACAGCCTTGTTTACACAGTAACCTGCCTGAGTCCTCTTTCCCTGCATGTTTGCGCGGAACGTAACGTTTGAAAGAGAGGGCGCCGTTATCGTATAAGTAACCGTTCCGTCGCCATTGTCTGAGGCTTCGGCTTTTTGCGTAATATCAATTACATTGTAGTTATTAAGCTGCTGGAAGAAGTTTATTTCTGCCTCTTTTTGCGCAACAACGCTGCACGACTGAAGCGTGCTTAATGAAAAAGTCTTTCTCTGCGTAGCGGAAAGCGTGGCCGCATATGTTTCGTTTCCGACAGGCGCAATGCCGTACGTATCCTTGATGCTTTCTTTGTTGATCGTAAAGAAACGGTTGTAGAGCGTTCCGTTGCCATTCGCGCGAAGCATAACGGGTGTTACCACGTAAGCTTTTCCGCTTGTGATCGTGGTATCTATATACTGCTCGCCCAAAAGTACTTCTCCGTCGGACGAGAAAATCTCCAGCGTATAATCTCCCACCTCGGTTATATTTGCATTCGTTGTATAATAATTTACACGTACCAGCGTCATCTCGTTTACGATCTGTACGCTGTCATTTGAATCCTTTAAAGGAAGAGTAAAGCTCATTCCTCCAAGGTCGGTTTCTCCCTCTGCGGCTCTGTAGGAATAAATGCCTGCAGGAGCGGTGATCTCATACTGATGATACTTTCCTACAATGCCGTTATCCTTTATGGCGCCGGTCAGTCTTCCCGACTTATCCGCATCTGCTCCGAGATAAAAACTGGCGTCAGCGCCGGCCGGAGCAATATTTATCGCAGCTGTATACAGCTGTCCGCTAAAGCCGTCTTCAGGCGTGGGGCTTGTCACGTTTACGGTAGTAAGAGTAAGAAGCTGCGTAAACGTCGTATCCTCGGTTCCGTATGCCGCGATGGTATAGGTTCCGGGCTGATCAAATTTTAAGGTAACGTCTCCTTCATCAGTGATCGCGCCTTCTATTTCGGTAAGCGCTCCGCTTTCAAGGTCAACCAGATAGAGCATAGCAGCGTCAACGTCATATGCGCCGTCAAAAGCGACCAATTCCGCTTCGTCCTTGCAGGCGCTCGCGCTCATCGCATAAAAGCCGCGCAGCACAAGATCTATGTCTTTTCCTGCAACCGCGTCAAACTCGCGCGAATATACTCCTTTTGCATCGGTAAACCAGTTGTAGGTGTCTCCCCAGTTTTCATCTTCAAAGAAGAAGAATTCCACCAGATCTCCGCTTACAATTTTTTGCGTTCCGACCAGCGTTCCGTTGTAATTGTTTGCATCATATTTTGTTCCGTCATTGGCAAGAGCATGATTTAGGAAAAAGCCTCCGTAGCAGTCGGAAGAATCTATTCCGAACTGCTTTGTAGGGCTGTTTGCGCTCATCTTTAGATACTCGGTTGCGGTTTCGGCAGTAAAGTCGTCTCCGAAAACCATCTCATGAGCCGCAATAAGAGCGTCAAGAACCGAAACCCCGTCCGTCACGCTGTCAGTATAGCCGTATATATCAGACAGCTCGGAAGATACTTCAAGATCAAATGCCGGCGCGTGCAGGAATGCTCCGCCCATCTGCGAAGTTATATCAACGCTTGCCGTATATACTTTTTTTTCGGCAACGCTGACTTTTGCCATAGCAGGCGACGTTACTGTGCTTTCTCCGTCTTTAAGCCCGTATGCCCAAACGTAGTACGTACCGCCGTTTTCAAATTTTACCTTTGCCGCTCCGTTGCTGTCTGTAACAACACTCCCAAGCGCAGTTCCAGGTACTTTTCCGTATTCGACCGTCACACCCGAGGCAGTCAGATTTTCCGTAATATAATCTCCGGAAAAATCGGTATGCGGATGGACAAGATTTAAGAGCAGTTCTTCTCCCGCTTCCGCCGCATAGTCAAAAACGATATTTTTTTCACTGTCTGCAAAGCGAAGATATCCGGCATCAGGATTCCACAAAAAATCATAATCGGTAAACATTGCCACATCTATGAAGTCTCCGTCTTCGATTATGATCTGATCAAGCGTGGCGCCGAATTTTTCAGCCGCGAGAGGATATTTGCCGTTTACATAATACGTAAGATTTTCGCTGTGTCCCCAAAAACCGTTTTCCATATATGCCGAGCCCTGGCCTCCCGTAACGGTAAGGTCTGTTGCGCCGTCCTTGTAATAATTATCCAGCACATAAAGAAAGACGTGGAGCAACGTGAGCGGCTCTTTTCCTTCCGCGGAAGGCTCATACTCTGAAAGATCAAAGATATAATCTTTGAGATCATAGTCGTCCAGCGAGATTTTTGCCACTTCCGAAAGCGGCACCGCCACGTGGTTCATAAGTACTCCGGCCTTATCTCCGTTGCTCGTAACAAACCAGTCATCGTCGCTTATCGAGATATAAGCCGTACCTTTGACGTTTTCATCGCCTATGTATGAAACTTTGCTCATCACACTTTCGGCCTGACTGTCAAGGTTTTCTTTTGTTACTGACGCAAATGCTGTAGTCTGAAGACAGCCCAGTGTCATGGCAAGCGCCATAACAAGCGTCAGTGCTTTTTTGAAAATACTTTTTTTCATCATTCCCTCCTGATATATATATTTTTTTGATTTTGCCTGTCAGCGGCGGGCGGCAGGGCGCCCCGTTTTTCCGCAATAAAAAAACTGCAGCAACAAAACGTCACCGCAGCCGTATTTCTGCAGCAGTCAAAGCCCATAACACGCAGGCTTTTTTTATGAATTTTCAAGCAGGTCTCCTGACTTGCGCCTCACAAGGTAATGCACGCCTTCTCAGACTTTTGTCCAATGACCGGCTCTTCACCCGGTGCATACCCTCTTCGCTTACAGTGGCGGTACCGTTCGGGATTTTCACCCGATTCTCTATTCTCTCCGTTTTATGGAGCACTTGAAAACTATTCAATTTATATTGTTAATATATCACCAAATAAAATAAAGTCAACAAAAAAATCAGTCTTCTCTCGCAAAAGCCCTTTCTATTTTCCTGGTCGCGTCTTTTTTTGCAAGAGTTTCTCTCTTGTCATAGAGCTTTTTGCCCTTTGCAAGGCCTATTTCTATCTTTACGAGACTGCCCTTGAAATATGCTTTTAAAGGGACTATGGTATATCCTTTCTGCGCCGCCTTGCCGAGCATCTTGTTGATTTCGCCGCGGTGCAAAAGCAGCCGTCTTTCACGGTAAGGATCCTTGTTAAAAATATTCCCTTTTTCGTAAGGGCTGATATGCATGCCCGCAACGTAGATGTCGCCCTTATACTCGTGTACATATGAATCCTTTAAGTTGCATTTTCCCAGACGCATCGACTTTACTTCGGTTCCCGCAAGTTCGATACCGGCCTCATACGTATCTTCGATAAAATAATCATGAAACGCTTTTTTGTTGTTGGCAATCAGCTTTATACCGTCTTTTGACATATTCATCTCCACAGTAGGCAAAAGCCCAAGGATACGTCCCTCGGGCTTTTGTCAAAAACAAATCTTATTCTTATGCAAGTATCTTGGCGAGCACATTCATTACTATCGCAATGACAACAAAAGCCGCGCCGAGGATTTTCGTAACAGTACGTTTTCTTCCTTCGGGGGTGCGTGATTTGTTCTTGCTGACGTATGACTCGCCCGCAGCTCCGGCTACTGCGCCAAGGCCGCCGGAATTGCCCTCCTGCATAAGCACTACAACCACAAGTGCAACACTTACTACTATAAGTAAAACCTTTAATATTTTAAAAATAAGAAGTGCCGGTGACATAATCGCTAACATAATATTCCTCCTAAACAGTCGCAAAAGGCATTTTATCTTAACATGAGTAAAAAATCAAGCTTTTTATACGTCAAGCAGTTATTTCTGTTCTCTTTTCGCGGTCCGCAGGCAAAAGGTTCTTAGGAACGAAGTTCTATTCCGAGCTCCGACAAAGTCCGGATGAGTTTGTCCATGACTTTACCTACTTCGGCGTCTTCAAGAGTACGGTCTTTTGCCCTAAACGTGATCGAATATGCCATGGATTTAAAGCCCGTCATGATCTGAGCGCCCTCGTAAATATCGAACAGTTCATAGCTTTCAAGAATCTTTCCACCGCATTTTTCAATGGCCTGCTCGATCTGTGCGGCCTGTATTTCCTTTTTCATGAGCATAGATATATCGCGCGTGACGGACGGATATTTTGCGACCCCTTTGTATTTCACGTCAAAGCTGGCTCTCTTTGTAACCTCAGCCATATCGATCACGAGAATATAGGTTCTTTCTTCTATGTCATAATTCTTGGCGACAAGCGGATGAAGCTCTCCGATATATCCTATTTCCGTACCGTCATATGAGATGGCCGCTTTCCTTCCCGGGTGCAGAAACGGTATCTCCGCCGCTGCGTCATAGGAAGGTTTTTTGGTAAGACCGGCCTTTGAAAGGAAGGTCTCGGCCACGCCCTTG
This sequence comes from Lachnospiraceae bacterium UBA3774, assembly GCA_002369255.1. GTDB lineage: Bacteria > Bacillota > Clostridia > Lachnospirales > Lachnospiraceae > UBA3774. The sequence continues at coordinate 3,806 of DFFO01000007.1, read as the reverse complement.
AGAGTAAAAAAATCCCCCTCTCCGTAAAAACCGAGCGTAAACATAACCTTCTCACAGGGAAGCTCCGTTACCGGAACCGCTTTGGGAAGATAAACGTGAGCCAGCTCAAATAACCTGACGTTCTTGTTGCGATGATTGTAATTGAGCGCAAGGCTCGTCAGTATACCATTTAAAGGAAGCGTTCTCATGATCGAGAAGTCTTCGCCGAGAGGATTGCTTATCTCAACCGCTTTGCGGATCGGATCGTCTTTTCCGATAAGCAGCCGGTCATAGACCTTTGGGCTGTCGAAAGAATACGTCATAGCCTGGTCAAAGCCCGCATACTGAGCAACTCTCCTGGCAAGCTCTTCTATCCTGAGCTTGAAGGAAAGCTTTCCGGCAGTCGCTTCGCCTCTGGGCAAAGTGGTAGGGATATTATCATATCCGAAAAATCTTGCCACTTCCTCTGCAATGTCGGCTTCCTGTTTAAGATCCTGTCTCCAGGTCGGAACTGTGACCTGCGCGTTTGCAAGGTCTACTTCGATATCAATTTTTTCGAGATATCCGACCATGTCCGCTTCGGAAATATCCGTACCTATAAAGCGGTTTATCCAATCCGGTCTGAAAGGTATAGTCGTCGGAACGGGAAGCTGCCCGTGAACATCAATCATCCCTCCGACAACCTCACCGCAGCCAAGCTGCTCCACAAGCTCACAGGCGCGGTCGATAGCTTCTGAGGCCGTATTGGGATCAAGTCCCTTTTCAAACAGACCCGAGGCGTCAGTACGCATACCGAGGCGTTTTGAGCTAAGGCGCACATTGGTTCCGTCAAAGCATGCAGCTTCAAAAAGAACCGTATCAGCGTCATCTGTGATCATGGAATTTTGTCCGCCCATGATCCCCGCGATTCCGATCTCCTTTTCTCCGTCGCAGATCATAAGCATATCTCTATCAAGCGTCCTTGTCTGTCCGTCGAGAGTGACAAATTTATCTCCGTCATTTGCTCTGCGCACGATGATCTTGTTTCCGGCGATCGTGCTCATATCATATGCATGCATCGGCTGTCCGTATTCTTTCATGACGTAGTTTGTGATATCTACGAAATTGTTGATGGGACGGATGCCGCAGGCGGCAAGACGCCTCTGCATCCATTTCGGAGAAGGTCCGATCTTGACGTTTTTTACCATTCTCGCAGTAAACCGGCTGCAAAGATCGGGAGCCTCTACCGACACGGAAAAGTGATCGGATACATTTTCATTATTACCCGGGCACTCCGGCTTTTTGAGCAGAAAATCGCAGCCAAAGGTGGCGGCCGCCTCTCTCGCGATGCCGATGATGCTGTAACAATCCACTCTGTTTGACGTGATCTCATATTCAAAATCCGCGTCGTGAAGACCGAGGAGTTCTATCGCATCCGCGCCCACGGGCGTATCTTCGGGGAAAATATATACTCCGTTTTCGGGAGCTTCGGGATAAAACTCTCTTGAGCTTCCGAGCTCCTCGATGCCGCACATCATTCCAAAGGATTCCACGCCGCGCAGCTTGCCTTTTTTGATCTTGACGCCTCCATCGGGAAGCGGTCCGCCGTCATGTCCTCCTGCAACTTTTCCTCCGTCCAAAACTACCGGTATCTTATCTCCGGTTCCTACGTTTTTGGCGCCGGTAACTATCTGTATTGCTTCATTTCCGATATCCACACTGCAGACTATCAGCTTGTCCGCGTCGGGATGCGGCGATGCGGAAACGATCTGTCCGACGACGATCTTATCGAGGTTTTTGTCAAACTGCGTATATCCCTCTACCTTTGAACCCGAAAGAGTCATGGCGTCCATATACTCCTGCGCAGTGCAATCAAGATCCGGAACATAAGCTTTTATCCATGAAAGAGGTGTATTCATTATTTATATTCCTTTCGTCAGAACTGTTTCAGAAAACGCTCGTCATTTTCGTAGAGCAATCTCATATCATCAATCTCATATTTCAAAAGAGCGATACGTTCAAGACCTATTCCAAAGGCGAAGCCGCTGTACTCGTCAGGGTCGATCCCGCTCATGGAAAGCACCTTCGGATGGACCATTCCGCATCCGAGGATCTCGATCCAGCCTTCGCCCTTGCAGAACCTGCAGCCTTTTCCGCCGCATTTAAAGCACGTAACGTCCATCTCTGCGGACGGCTCGGTAAAAGGAAAATGATGCGGGCGGAATTTTACTTTGGTTTCGGCTCCGAACATTTCCTTTGCGAACTGTGCGAGCGTACCTTTCAGATCCGCCATCGTGATGCCCTTGTCAATTACAAGACCTTCGATCTGGTGAAAGCATGGCGAATGAGTCGCGTCCACCTCATCTGATCTGTAAACTCTGCCGGGCGCAATGATCCTGATAGGGGGCTTTTGTTTTTCCATAACGCGCACCTGCACGGGAGATGTCTGCGTACGAAGTACTATTTCTTTGTTTATATAAAAAGTATCCTGCTCATCCTTTGCGGGATGGTTCGCGGGGATATTAAGAGCCTCAAAATTATAATAGTCAAGCTCGACCTCGGGCCCTTCAACGACCTCATAGCCCATTCCGACGAAAACTCTCTCGACCTCGTCGAGTGCGAGCGTGTTGGGATGGGGATAACCGGCCGGAGTCTTGGTCGCCGGCAGCGTAACGTCTATAGTCTCCGACGCTATCTTCAGTTCCCTGGCCGCGCGGGCAAGCTCGGACCTGGCTTCGTCAAGACGCTTTTCGATAATCGCTCTGGCTTCGTTGACCAGCTGGCCGACCTTCGGGCGGTCCTCAGGCGCCACGTCGCGCATTCCCTTAAGGACCTCGGTAAGCTCGCCTTTTTTGCCAAGGTAAGCGACCCTGACCTCCTCCAGCTTATCCAGTCCGCCGCTCTGAGCTATGCGCTCGAGAGCCTCCTGCCTTATCTTTTCAAGTCTTTCATTCATTGACATGGGTTCGACCTCTCTGTCAGTATCTTTTGATCGCCGGCGATAGCTTTTTGCATCTTCCAGCCTAAAGTGATCTCCGGAAAAACCGAAGTGTGATTATAGCATACAAAGAGCCTGCGCGCAACCGCACAGGCCCGTGAAAAACTTATTGGAGCTTAACGAAAAACTTACAGGCGTACGTGATGCCGGACGTCTCAGCCTTCGGCGGAAGCAGCCATGTCCTCGCGGATGATCGCGTCGATCCTGCGCGCGATCTCGATAAAGTCTTCCTTTGTCTTGCCGCGGGTCGTCTCTGCGGCAGTGCCGATGCGGACGCCGCTGGCCTGCATGGGGCTGCGCTTCTCGCCGGGCACGCAGTTTTTATTCAGCGTGATATCATGGGCGTCGAGCAGCTCCTGGACATGCTTTCCGGTAAGTGTGGGGTGGGTGTTTGACAGGTCTACCAGGAACAGGTGATTGTCAGTACCGCCGGTAACGATCTCATATCCGAGACGGATGAACTCATCGCACATGGCCTTGCAGTTTTCTACAAGTCTGAAGATGTAGTCGCGGTATTCGGGAGTGCAGGCCTCCTCAGCAGCCACAGCCTTTGCGGCGATCACATGCTGGAGCGGACCGCCCTGCGTGCCGGGGAAGATGGCCGAATCGACCTTTTTTGCCAGCTCGGGCTTGCAGAAGATCATGCCTCCGCGGGGACCGCGCAGCGTCTTGTGGGTAGTGGTGGTGATGATGTCGGCAAAGCCGAAAGGCGTGGGGTGTACGCCCGCAGCCACAAGGCCGGCGATATGAGCCATATCGACCATCAGATATGCTCCGACGTCATGGGCGATATCCGCGAACTTCTTGAAGTTGATGATTCTCGGGTAAGCGGAAGCGCCGGCAATGATCA
>DFFO01000075.1 GCA_002369255.1 Lachnospiraceae bacterium UBA3774 | reverse complement strand
CGAGCTTGAAGCCTACGCCGTACTGTTCGGAAGAAAGCGCTTCTTCAAGAATAACATACTCTCCGCCGCGGCTTGCGATCTGATAATTTGCAACGCCTATATCCATGGCTACCGCGTCAATAACTCCGGCCTCAAGATCCAGGAAAGCATTGTTGTAGTTCGGGAACTCCTGAATCGCTGCGAAGGTGTCGGCAACGTCCTTGCGGCCTTCTTCGTCCTGAAGAACTTCAAGCGCCGCGGAAGCTGCCTGTACGCCTACGGTCTTTCCGGCAAGGTCTGCGAGAGTCGTGATCCCTGCGTCTGCCTTTGCAACGATTACCTGTGAGTTGTCACAGTAAGGAATGCTCCATTCATAATCGTTCTCACGGCCGTTGATCGTAAAGCCGTTCCAGATGCAGTCGATAGCGCCGCCGTTAAGCTCAACGTCTTTTGAATCCCAATCGATAGGAGTCTTTACGAGTTCCCAACCGTAGATGGCGCAAGCTGCCTCTGCAAGTTCAAGGTCAAAGCCCGTATAGCTTCCGTCGTCGGCCATAAATCCGAAGGGCGGATACTCTGCGTCAAAGCCCACGATAAACGTTGCTTTCTCATCCAGCGCATCAGCAGTCTCCGTATCTCCCGATTCTGCGGCTGCAGTAGTGTCATCGGTCCCGCCGCAAGCGGCAAGAGAAAATACCATGATTATTGCCAAAATAGCTGCCAAAAACTTTTTCATAACTTCCTCCGTTTCCCTTTTTCTGCAGTTCGCAGACCGGTTAATAATTTAGCATAGCAGCATATTAGCACATTAGCATACTAAAGTCAACAAAAAATTTTAAATTTTTTTAAACAGAAAAATCCGCTGTTTGAGCGGATTTTTGAGGCAAACGGTTTTTATCTTCATAAACCGAGAATAATGTCGGCAGCCTCCGCAGCCTCCTTTAAGATCATATTGTCGGTGAAAACGTCTCCGACCGCAAACTGGAGCACGCCGCTCTGCCTGATACCGAACACGTCTCCCGGTCCCCGCATTTTCAGATCCTCTCCGGCTATTTCAAAACCGTCGTTTGAGTGGTTTAGGATATCGAGTCTCGCCTGCTTTTCAGGATCTCCGGAACCGTTGATAAATATACAGTAGGACTGTGCCTTGCCTCTTCCCACACGGCCTCTGAGCTGATGGAGCTGAGCGAGTCCGAAACGCTGTGCGTCTTCTATCATCATAACCGTTGCGTTTGCGACGTCCACGCCCACCTCTATTACGGTAGTGGATACAAGAACGTCGATTTCTCCTTTAAGAAATCTTTCCATAATATCTTCTTTTTCCGCGGGGCGCATTTTCCCGTGAAGATATTCCACCCTTGCGGCAGGAGGAAGATTTTCCCTTAACACGTCCGTGTAATCGATAACGTTTTCTCCTTCGGATTCGTCTTCGCCGTTTATTTTCGGGCAGACGACGTAAGCCTGATGGCCTTTGCGGAGCTGTTCCTTTATAAAGTCATAAGCTTTTTTTCTGTAATTTGTCCCGACTACGCAGTTTTTGACAGGTATTCTTCCGGGAGGCATCTCATCGATGACCGAAATATCAAGGTCACCGTAAATAATGATAGCAAGGGTCCTGGGGATAGGCGTTGCGCTCATAACCATTATATGAGGCATGAAGCTGTCGCCCTCGCCGCTTTCAGACGCCTTTGCCGCAAGCTTATCCCTTTGACGGACGCCGAATCTGTGCTGCTCGTCGGTAATAACGAGCGCAAGCCTGTCGTATTTTACGCCCTCGGAAATAAGCGCGTGGGTGCCGATGACGATGTCAGCCCCGTGTGAGGCTATTTTTTCACGGGCGTCTCTTTTTTCCTTTGGAGTCATACTTCCCGTAAGGAGTATCAGTCTAAAAGGTATATCGTATTCGCTAAACAGGCGTGTGAAATTGTCGTAATGCTGCCTTGCGAGAACCTCGGTAGGCGCCATCATCGCGCCCTGATAGCCGTTTTCGGAAACGAGCATAAGCGCAAGGAGCGCAAGTATCGTCTTGCCTGATCCCACGTCTCCCTGCAGGAGTCTTTTCATCAGGGTGGGGCCGGTCAGATCGGATTTGATCTCGCAGAAGACTTTTTTTTGCGCATCCGTAAGATCAAAAGGCAGTCTGTCAACAAAACCCGTCGTGATCTCATCCCTGTGCAGATCGTAAGGATTTGTCAGGGCGCTTCCTTCCTGTCTCATCTTTCTTATGCCGAGGATAAAATCAAGAAACTCTCCGAAAACGAGTCTTCTTCGCGCAGGAAGAATGTCTTCTTTTTTTTCCGGAAAACACATGATATTTATTGCTTCGAGCTTTTCCATCAGACCGTATTTTTCTCTGATAAAAAGAGGAATGGGATCTTCGGAGGGTTCAAGGTCGTCAAGAGCCTGCCTGATCAGCTTTCGGATCTTCGTGCTCGTAATGCCTTCTCCCGAGCGAAACACCGGCATAAGGCTGCCGGAGAGTTCTTCATATTCTTCGGCAGAGTAAAGGAGCGGCTGCTCAAAGCCAAAGCCAAAACGGGTCTTTGTGAGCTTTCCCCGAAATACAAAGACGCTGCCTTTTTGGAGTTTGCTTTTTAGATACGGCATATAAAACCAGATCATATTGACAGGTATGCCGTCGCATGCAGCAGTTACCGTGAGTATGCTTCTTCTTCCGCTGCGGCGCAGAATAGGGCTTTGACAGATGACGGCCTTTACTGAGATTACGTTGCCGACTTCACCGTCGCATACCGTCACCGGCGGGCGGTAGTCTTCATATCTGACCGGAAGATGCATGATCAGATCGCCCACCGTTTCCACGCCGAGTTTTTTCAGGCTCATAGCCGTTTTGTCGCCGACGCCTTTGAGCGCCGATATCGGATCTGTCTGTCTGTACATTATCTTTCCTTATATGGAAAAGGCTTTTCGGAAAACACCCCGAAAAGCCCGGATCCATTATTATTTGCCGTTTATTCCACGGAAATGATGTAATAATAAACCGGCTGTCCGCCGCACTGCAGCTCTATATCGCAGTCGGGATGCGCCTGCCCTATATCGGCGGCAAGATTTTCGGCTTCTTCCGCCGTAACGGTATCGCCGTAGTAAATACTGATCACGCTGGAATCTTCATCCGCCATTGCGTCAACCATCTCTCTGGATACACGGTTGATATCATGACCGAGCGAAAGCAGTTCCGAGCTGTCCCCGATACCCATGATGTCGTTTTCGTGTACCTCGGAGCCGTTGATATTCGTATCGCGTACGGCATAGGTGACCTGTCCCGTTTTGACAAAAGAAATCGCCTCTTTTATATTTGCGGCGTTATCTTCCGGAGCAGCCTCCGGATCAAACGAGAGCATCGCGGTGATACCCTGAGGAACCGTTGTGGTAGGAACTACGATTATGTTTTTATCCTCCGCGAGATAT
>DFFO01000014.1 GCA_002369255.1 Lachnospiraceae bacterium UBA3774 | reverse complement strand
GTTTATGCATCAGGGTACACTTCAAAAAACCGTTCTGAGTTTCGGGCGCGGCAACGTTGCCAGCCTTAATTTCAGCCAGTTCCTTTTGAAATTTTTTTCTCAGTTCAATCTGTTCGGTGAGAGTGGCAATATCCTCGTCGCGGAGATATTTGCTTTTCTTTACTCCGCCCTCAGACCACTGATGATAAAAATAAACGTTGCCGTTCACGGTCTTTTTGGAGATGTAGCCCTTGGGGAGTTTCCCGATCTTTTCGGTTAATTCCGCTATCTTCTGTATTGTAATTCGGTCAGGCATGAATTAACCCCCTTTCTTACCACCGTTATTATACCCCGTTTTATCCGCTTTGGCAACGGAGAACTATTAATTATCTTTTTCACTTGCAAGTAATCTGGTAAAGGTACATATGATCAGACCCGTTATATTTTTGAGACGAATACCATTGGGCTGACGAAAGCCGTTAAAGTTGATGACGTGTTGGAAGACTTCTGCTGTTCAAAGAGTGTTTACGGTATGGTATTGTTCCCTTCATTATCACGGACGATATGAAGATGTTCTATTACCGTGGTCTACAGAATTGGCCTACAGAACGCGGATACCTTCGGGACACCGGTCTTGCCGCGCAGGACAGTTTCAAAAAAGTATTGGACTATTTCAACGTACCTTATACATGATGATCGATTTTTAGGGGATGGACGGCGCCTTTGCACCCCCACGAGGTCGCTTTTTTGCCTGCATTATGTTATACTCTAAAGCTGTAGTGTTTAAAATAAGCCCGGAAACAGTATATGAAAGATAAAACTAAAGAAAAAGATACGGCAAGTCCGCTTTGGACGAGAGATTTTACAATAATCACCCTTGGGAGCGTAGTTTCAATGCTTGGAGGCACGCTCTCAGGCTTTGCTATGTCTCTTTTAGTGCTGGATTATACCGGCTCGCCCTTTTATTTTGCGCTTTATAACATAGCCTATTTTCTTCCCTCTATTGTGATGCCGGTACTTTCAGGGCCTTTTCTTGACCGGTTCTCGCGCAAAAAGACTATCTATACGCTGGATTTTATCACCGCGGGACTGTATGTGATATTTGCAATCGTGATAAAGGCCGGGATACTGAATTTCCCGCTTCTTGCGCTCGGCGTTTTTATACTCGGCACTATCGGCAGCGTATATCAGGTCGCCTATGAGAGCTTTTATCCGTTGCTTATCAGCAAGGGCAATTATTCCAAAGCATACAGCGTCGCAAGCACGCTCGAAACGCTTACCATGGTTATGGTTCCGGTATCGACGTTTATCTACAAAAGCCTCGGAATAGTGGCTATTTTTGAGATAAACGTTGTCACGTATCTGATCGCCGCGATATTCGAGACAAGGATAAAACAAAAAGAAGATTATATACAGCTCCGTCAGGACATGGACGAAGCCTCGGGCTTTAAGTCAAAAGGCGTAAAACGTTTTGCCGCGGATTTTAAAGAGGGAATTGGTTATTTGAAGTCCGAAAAAGGGCTTCTTGCAGTAACGGCGTACTTTTTCTTTTCGTTTTTTGCGTCAGGTGCCGGAAACGCCATGACGCTCCCGTATTTTCGGGAAGCCTTCAAGGACGGAGAGTATATTTATATGATCGTTTGGGGCTGCGGCTCGGTGGCAAGGGCGCTCGGCGGCACTTTCCATTACAGACACAAGCTCCCCACCGACAAAAAGTTCAGTATCGCGCTTTTTGTTTACGTCAGCATATCGCTGCTCGGCGCGGTTTATCTGTTCCTTCCCGTAAAGCTCATGATAGTCTGCTGCATACTCAACGGGCTCCTGGGCGTTACGTCGTACAATATCAGAATCTCCGCGACGCAAAGATACGTTCCGGACGAGAAAAAAGGCCGCTTCAACGGCGTTTTCAGTACGATAACCATGATAGGAATGCTTTTGGGACAGTTTGTTTCCGGACTGCTTTCTTTGGTGCTGCCCATCCGGACGATAATAGTGATTTTCGAACTTATCTGCGGTGTTGCCGCCGTTGTTTTGATAGGCGGCAATTCCCGCACGGTTTCAAAAGTATATAATACGCAGGATTGATCCTGCTTTTAGACTATTTCGTTTTCCCGAAACTGAAGTGAATAAAGCTCTTTGTACGTGCCGCCTGCAGCCATCAGCTCTTCGTGCGTGCCGCGCTCTGTAATGCGTCCGTTTTCGACTACGGCGATCTCGTCGGCGTTTCGTATGGTGGAAAGGCGGTGCGCTACGACCAGAGTGGTGCGCCCCTTGCACAGCTCGTCCAGCGCCTGCTGTATCAGGATCTCAGTCGTATTGTCAAGCGCGCTCGTAGCCTCGTCCAGTACGAGGATAGAAGGATCTTTCAAAAATACGCGCGCGATCGACAGACGCTGTTTTTGGCCGCCCGAGAGCTTTACTCCGCGCTCGCCAATCTCGGTATCATATCCATTGGGAAGCGACATGATATATTCGTGGATGTTGGCTCTTTTTGCCGCTTCCACGATTTCCGCGTCCGTAGCGTCCGGGCGTCCGTAAAGGATATTGTCTCTGACGCTTCCGCCGAACAAAAATACGTCCTGCTGCACGATCCCGATATTTTTACGCAACGACTCCATTGTAATCTTGCTGATATCTTTTCCGTCGATAAGGATCTTGCCCGAATCTTCTCCGAGTCTGTAAAATCTCGGCAGAAGATGACAGATAGTGGTTTTTCCGCCGCCAGACGGTCCTACCAGCGCGAGCTTTTGCCCTTTTTCAAGGTGCAGATCAATATTGTGAAGAACCTCGCGGGAAGTCTTGTATGAGTAGCTGACGTCTACAAAATCTATCACGCCATCGATATTATCGAGAGGAACCGCGTCCGCTGCGTCTTTCTCCGGCTTTTCGTCCATGATATCCGTAAAGCGCTTAAAACCGCTGACGCCGTTCTGGAACTGTTCTGTAAAGTTGATAAGCGTGGTAACGGGGTTGATAAACAGGTTTACCGAGACGATAAATGTAGAATAATCGCCGAAGGTAATGCTGCCGTTGTAAAGGAACAAACCGCCCGCGATCAGCACGAGTACGTTGAAAACGTCGGATATAAAAGACGTGGTGGAAAAAAACCGCGCCATAGCCAGATAAACTTTTCGGTTCGCTTTTACAAAAAGCGAGTCGCTGCCGGCAAACTTCTGCAATTCCATCTCGCTGTTGGCGTAAGCTTTTGTAACGCGTATTCCCGTAATGCTGCTTTCTACGTTTGAATTGATTATCGCATTGCTTTCGCGGCGATCGTCAAAGGCCGCGCGCAGCTTGCGGCGCAGATGGCGCGAAATAAAGAACAGCACCGGAACGCAGGTAAAGATGATAAGCGTGAGGTAAACGTTGATGGTAAGCAGATAAACGAAGGAGAGCAGGATCATCGTAGAGCTTATCAGTATATTTTCTGGGCCGTGATGAGCCAGCTCGGCGACCTCAAAAAGATCGCTTGTAATGCGGGTCATGATCCTTCCGGTCTCATGCTCGTCATAAAAGCTGAATGGAAGCTTTTGCAGATGCGAAAACAGATCGCGTCTCATCTGAGACTGCATTTTTACGCCGATCATATGCCCGCGGTACTGAACGAAATGCCGCAGCATCATCCGGATGATATACAGCAGAAAAAGCGACGCGCCGGAGATGATTATGATCTGATATTTCCGGTTCGGAATATAATCGTTCAACATGCGGTTGGTGATGATGGGATAGACCATTCCCACAACTGATATCATCAGGGACGCTCCCATATCGAGAGCAAGCATTTTTTTGTGCGGTTTGTAATAACTGATAAATCTCTTAAACATCTGAATTCTTCCCATATTTTTTTTGTTCAAAGTAATTTACACCCATCGGAGTGTAAATGCAAGACGTTTTGTGATAAAATACCGGCAATACGACATTTTTGTCGCAGGTAATAAAACAACAGGATGCTGCAAAAAAAATGAAAAAGCTATACGAAGCCAAAATGGATTTTTCGGCCGGATCCATAGATTTGATGTCGCTTCAGACGGATAAATATCTGAAAGAATACAGGATCGAACAAAAAAACATTATCAGGATCAGACTTTCTCTGGAAGAAGCCTTCCTGCGCTTTCGCGAAAGATTCGGAGACGAGGTCCCTGTCACGTTTGAAATAAAGCGAAAAATGAGCCGGATCGTGATTTCTGCGTCTTTTATCGAAGAACCCTTTAACCCGCTCGGAGTAGAAGATGAAGAAATACGGGATATGTGCAACTTGCTCCTTGGTGCTGCAGGATTAAATCCTCAGTACAGTTATACAAATCAGAAAAATGAACTTCGAATAGACGTGCCGCTGCCGGGAATGAACCCTGTGCTCAAGATAGTCGTCGCTGTCGCGGGCGGTCTGCTGCTCGGTCTTTTGGGCAGATTTCTTGTGCCGTCAGCCGCAAAACCGGGCGTAATAAACAATGTCTTTTCTCCGCTTTATAATGTCTGGATAAGATTGCTCAATATACTATCCGGTCCGGTGATTTTCTTTATGGCGCTAAATACTGTTCTAAACACCGGAAAGATCTACGAGCACGGCGGCAACGGGATGAAAATGGTCGGCAGATTTTTCGCTATCAGCACGGTTATCGCCGCGCTTTCGCTGGAGATCGGACGGCTGCTGTTCATCACAGGTTCATCCGGAAATACGCAGCCTACGGAATTGTCCGCGGCGCTAAACAGCATCCTCGATTTTGTCCCGGACAATCTTTTGATGCCTTTTCTCAACTCAAATACGCCGCAGCTGCTTGCCCTTGCGGGCGTCATCGGCGTAATTCTCAATATCCTCGACTCCAAAGTCAAAAGTCTCATCGGGATGGTCAGAGAGATAAACCTTGTCGGCATGAATGCGTCGGGCTTTATGAGCCGCATGGTTCCGTATTTTGCCTGCATTTTGCTCGGGCTAAACGTACTTACAGAAAGGTCCGTGGCGACTGTCGGCCTGTGGAAGTGCTTTGCCGCAGCCATACTGATATCTGCGGTATGTATGCTCGGCAGCCTGATCCACGTCGGTATAAAGAAAAAAACAAATATTCCTTCTCTGATTAAAAAGCTGAAAGAACCGTTTTTCATCGCTCTGAAGGCCGGCTCTCTTGACGCCTCATATGCAGCTGCGGAGTCAGGGTGCATAAAAGAGCTCGGAATAAACAAAAGATTTACCGACATCATGCTGCCAAACGGACTGGTGCTTTATATGCCTATAAGCATGGTCGGAAGCATTATCTTTACTGTATATGCCGCGTCCGTACACGGGATAGAAACGTCCGTTTTGTGGTTTGCTATGGACGTTGTGCTCACGGTCTTCCTTTTTGTCGCTACGCCACCCGTACCCGGTGCGAATCTTCTGGCATACGTAGCGCTTTTTTCAATACTCGGGATCCCGGGAAGCGGGATTGTGGACGCAATGATTTTTGATATTGTTTTCGGCATTTTTGCAAACGCCGCAAACCAGGCAATGCTTCAGCTTGAAATGGTTCTCCAGGCAGACAAGATCGGAATGCTTGACAGTGAAATCCTGCATGGGAAAAACAAAGATTTTTGACAAAAAAGTGCTTGACATTTCAACAGGTGTGACAGTATAATGTTCAAGCAGCTTTTAAGGAAGCGCGTATGGGGTCTTAGCTCAGCTGGGAGAGCATCTGCCTTACAAGCAG
>DFFO01000010.1 GCA_002369255.1 Lachnospiraceae bacterium UBA3774 | reverse complement strand
GCTCTATCCAGCTGAGCTACGCGCACATCTCTACGCAAGGAAGCATTTTATACCAATACATCGGAAAAGTCAAGTATTTTCCCATGAGTGCGCGAAGGTACAAAATGCGGGTAAGATGGCAAAAAACGACAGTTCTGCACGCACTGCTGCTTCAAAATGCGGGTAGAATGGTAAAAAATGGCAGTTCTGCACGCACCGCAGCCTTAAAATGCGGGTAGAATGGCAAAAATCAGCTGTTTTGCACGCACTGCCACCCCAAAATGCGGGCAGAATGGCAAAAATCAGCTGTTTTGCACGCACTGCCACCCCAAAATGCGTGCAAAATGGTAAAAAATGGCAGTTTTGCACGCACGGCATTTCTACATATAAAAAATCCACGGGGCACACCTGCGCCTCGCGGACCTTTATGCAGTTGAAGGGACTTGAACCCTCACCCAAGTACATGGACATGAACCTGAATCATGCGCGTATGCCAATTCCGCCACAACTGCAAATATGAAAAAACAGGCTTCCTACTTTCGCAGGAAGCCATCTCTTCCTAATAAGACTATCAATCCTCCTGAGGAATGATCTCTCTCTTGTTGTATGCTCCGCAATTCTTGCATACACGGTGGGGAACCATGAGTTCACCGCACTTGCTGCATTTTACGAGAGTAGCATCAGCCATCTTCCAATTGGCTCTGCGGCTATCCCTGCGTGCTTTTGATGATTTATTTTTAGGACAAATAGACATTTCTTTCGCCTCCTGATATCATTTTTGCTTCTAAAAACGTGCCCTACGATTATACTTATTAAAAAAATCTTTGTCAACTTGTTTTTATTATAAATCTGCAAAAACTCAGCTTTAGCATAAACTTGTAAAATTCAGCTTCAGTATCAGCCTTCAAAACGCAGCTTTAGCATAAACTTGTAAAATTCAGCTTCAGCGCATGCCGCCAAAAAGTCAGCATTTTTTTCGGGTCACACTTCAAGCGGCCATTCGTCGGCAATTTCCGTCATTTCCTTTCCGGAAATACGCTTGTAAACTGCGGCAATCTCCGAAGTGATGATTTCTTTTTCCGCTCCTTCCGGAAGCGAAGAGAGAAGCTCACATACAGGGATGACGCGGAGTGGATGTGTTTCATCCTGAACCGCCTTGAATAAAGAAAATCCGATACGCGTCATTTTTTTATCGCCCACATAAATATGTAATACCATTCCGTAGGCCGGGAGCGTTTCCATAACAGACGACATGTATCCTGTCATGGGGGACATGGTAACGTTGCCAAGGCAGTTTGCTACAACCGTGCCACCTTTTTTCTCTACCCGCTGAGTGGTATGCGAGTGGGACGCCACTACCGCGTCAAAGCCCATTTGTGCCATTCTTTCAAAATAATACTTAGAAACCTCGCCCGGCTCTACGTTGAACTGTCCGCCCGAGTGAGGACAAACTATTACCACGTCGGCTTTCCTGCGGGCTTTTTCATAGTCGGAAAACAGCCTTTCAAGGAACGGCTCCATTTCCTCTCTGTCAGCAACATCATCGCCGAATGCGACCGGCCTGTGCATCGCATGACGAAGCTGTGCTTTTTCTTCAAAGGTAAGCTTTCTTCCGAGCAGGTCCTGAACAAAATTCATGGTTTCTTTTACACTCGGATGCTCCGGCGCACGCATAAGTGGCGAATCATAAGGCCTTAAGAAATTTGCGTGATCGTAAATCCCGTTAAAATCGTATTTTTTGTTGCTGCCGTAGTTTGCGGTCGTGGCATATGACAAAAGCGCAACCTTTGTATCTCCGAGAGTAAAATAAAGGTTTTTGTCCTCAGGTATCTCATCATACGTTCCGGTGTGGGCCATGCCTTTTTCGTCAAGAACACGCACCGTGCGAAAAAGTGCTTCCTGCCCTCTGTCCATCATATGATTATTTGCGGTCGTGACCGCGGTGATCCCTATTGCTTTTAACGCGTCCACAATACTGTCGGGTGTGTTGAATGAAAAAATATCCTTTGTATATCCGGCATCTTCTCCGCCGAGATTTGTCTCAAGGTTTGCTATGCTGTAATCCGAATCAGCGAGCAACCCCGCAAGTGGCGCCAGCGAAGGATAAAAATCATAGCTGCCGTCAGGAAGCTTTGCCTCGCGCAAAACCGGGTATTCCTCTACCACGTCGCCTATAAAAGAAATCTTATATTCTCTCATTTGTAAAGTCCATTACATCAAGTCTTCCACAGCGCCTGCAACGTTTTCTGCGGTAAAGCCGCGTTCTTCAAACAATATCTTCGCGGGAGCAGACGCTCCGAATGCCGTCATTCCGATGATTTTTCCGTTGTCGCCTACATATTTCTCCCATCCGAGAGGAGCAGCGGCCTCAACGGCGACCCTCGCTTTTATCTCGCTCGGAAGAACACTTTGTTTGTATTCCTCATCCTGCGCCTCGAAAAGATCCCAGCTCGGCATACTCACGACTCTTACATCGATATCCTTTAATTTGAGCAAACGCCTTGCTTCCACAGCCAGTCCGACCTCGGAACCGGAGGCGATGATTATCGCGTCCGGAGTATCCTTGATGGAATCCTTTAATATGTAAGCGCCTTTAAGCGCGGCCTTCGCGTTTCCGCCTATGCAAGGCAGGTTTTGCCTTGAGAGAACAAGCATCGTGGGCTTATTTTTGGATGTCGATGCAGCATACCAGGCCGCAGCGGTCTCCGCGGTATCTGCGGGGCGGATAACGGATATACCCGGCATCGCGCGGAATGCGGCAAGCTGTTCTATCGGCTGGTGCGTCGGTCCGTCTTCTCCGACTCCGATACTGTCATGCGTCATAACATAGGTGACCGGTATTTCCATGATCGCGGCAAGACGCGCCATGGGCTTTAAGTAGTCGCTGAAAACAAAGAAGGTGGATACGTAAGGACGAATGCCGCCATGCAGATAAAGGCCGTTGGCAATACCGCCCATGGCAAGTTCCCTGACGCCGAAATGAATATTCCTTCCGGCATAATTTTCAGAGGAAAAATCGCCCGCGTCCGTCATTACAGACTTGTTTGACGGTCCAAGATCGGCTGAGCCGCCCATCAAAGAAGGCATTTTGTCCTTCAGTTTGTTCAGGTAAACAGAGCCTGCGACCCTTGTAGCCTGCTCCTTTTCAGTGACCGACCAATATGCGGAATCCTCGCTGAGCAGCTGCTCATAATCTGTATTGAAAAATCTGTCCCATTCCTCTTTCATCTGGGGGTAAGAATCAAAATATCTTTCGAGCATTTCATTCCACGCGCTTTGCGCCGCGGCGCCCCTTGTGCCGAAACCTTTTACGTAGTTTACGGTCTCCTCGGGAACGCGGAACGGCTCGTCATATTCCCAGCCGAGGTTCTTGCGAAGCGCGGCCACGTTTTCCTCTCCGAGAGGCTCGCCGTGCGCGCTGGCTTTGCCCTGTTTTTCCGGGCAGCCGTATCCAATCTCGGTATGGACGATAATAAAGGAAGGTCTTGTCGTATCGGCCTTTGCTTCTTCGATAGCCTCTCCGATAGCTCCGAGATCGTTTCCGTCCGCAACATCAATGACCTGGAAACCGAAAGCAGACATTCTCTCACCGACGTTTTCGGTAAAAGCCAGATCCGTACTGCCTTCTATTGAGATCCTGTTGGAATCATAAAGAATAATAAGCTTTGAGAGCTTAAGCGTCCCGGCAAGCGAAAAGGCTTCCGACGAAATGCCTTCCATCATGCAGCCGTCCCCGCCGAGCGCAAACGTGTAATGATCAAAAACAGGGAAACCGGCTTTGTTAAATACTGCCGCCAGGTGTTCCTCAGCCATGGCCATGCCTACTGCCATCGCCATGCCGGCTCCGAGCGGGCCTGTACTCGCGTCAACTCCCGGAGTAACGCCATATTCGGGATGACCCGGCGTGCGGGATCCCGCCTGACGAAACTGCATCAGATCTTCGGTTTCAAGACCGTATCCGAAAAGATGAAGCAGCGAATAAAGCATTGCCGAAGCGTGTCCTCCGGAAAGGACGAATCTGTCCCTATTTATCCATTTCGGATCAGCGGGATTGTGATTCATATGCCTCGCCCACAGTTCAAACGCCGCCGGAGCTGCTCCGAGAGGCATACCGGGGTGTCCGGATTTCGCTTTCTGCACCATATCGGCGGAAAGTATTCTGATCGCGTTTACCGCATTTAAATCTGACTGTTTCATTATAATTCTCCTAATCGGCTGATTTGCTTAAAAAGCCTGCAACATTATAGCAAAAAAGCGGCTTTATGTAAAGATTCCCGGCGCCTTGACAGGCTTTGCCGGGAACTGTTTTATTCTTTATCAAAGGTTTTCCAGATAGTTTACTACATCGCCTACGGTGATGAATTTTGCAAACTCCTCATCCGGAACTCTTATGCCCTTTTCATCCTCAATAGTCATAAGCAGCTGGAGTACGTCCAGGGAATCGGCTCCGAGATCTTTTAAAATATTTGATTCGAGCGAGATATCGTCCTCATTTACTTTAAGCTGATTTGCCAAAATCTTCTTTACTTCTTCAAACATAATTACCCTCCTCTTTCTTTTAATCGTATTTTTTCAGTATTTCGCTTATCCTGTCGTTCATATTCGCCGCCTGCATGCGATAAGCCTGTGATACGCAGACCGCAAAACCCGCCTCGTCGCCAGAGCCGTGGCATTTTACCACGGTTTTTTCGGTTCCGAGAAGCACGCTGCCGCCGTAATTCTGATAGTTCATAAACTCCTTTTCTTCCGCAAACATGCGCTTCATAAAGAGTGCGCCTATTTTGTATATCCCGCGGCTCATTATATCCTTTTTGATCTTTTTCAGAAGCTGCAGCGCAGTTCCTTCCGTGGTCTTTACAAGAACATTTCCGGAAAAACCGTCGCATACCACAAGATCATATTTTCCGGATAAAAGGTCTCGGCTTTCCATATTTCCGACAAAGTTTATATCCTCCGAATCGCGCAGCAGCCCGTAGGCCTGTCTTCTTAGCTCGTCGCCCTTTTCCGACTCGGTCCCGATGTTTAGCAGCGCTACCCTGGGCTTTTCTATCCCGTAAGCGCTGTTCATATATACGCTTCCGAGTATTGCAAATTCAAGAAGCTGACGGGCGGTGATATCAACGTTCGCACCGCTGTCGCATACGCCTACTATCCCACCGTTCATAGTCGGAAGGATCGGGCAAAATGCCGGCCTTCTGATACCTCGTATTCTTCCTATGCGCAAAGTGACCGCGGCCACAAGAGCGCCTGTCGCACCGGCACTTATCATAGCCCCTACTCTCTCGTCGTTGTTTAGTATGCTGATTGAGCGTATCATAGAGCTGTCTTTTTTCAGCCTGATCGCGTCTGTAGGTTTTTCCTCTCCCGTAATGATCTCAGGCGCGTTGACCACCTCTATGCGGCCTTTAAGCGCTTCATAATCTGAGGCGTTTTCAAGGATCTCCCGTATTTCTTTTTCATCTCCCACGAAGATCACGGAAATATCAGGGTTCTCTCGCATCGCCCTTAGGGTTCCGTTTACATTGGCCAGCGGGCTGTTGTCTCCTCCGAGACAGTCTATCACCATTTTCATAGTTCTTTTTTGAGTGTTTTTACATAAGCGCGTCTGCGCTTGTGTTTTACCTCTTTAAACCTCTTCCATTGATTTTGTATAGCATAATTGTTTTCGAGATTCAGATTTGTTTCGGCATATTCTATCCCGTCATTTTTGAGCATATCCATAAGCCCTGCGGAAACGGCCGTGCTGATACCGCGGTTGGCATATTCCGGATCAACCCCCACAAGTCCAAGGTCAAGTATCTTCGGATGCTTTATCGCCCTAAGGAGTCTGAAAAGCGCAAGCGGCGTAAGGCGTCCCTTTGACGGTCTTATTGCCTCTGCGAGCGACGGAAAGCACAGACCCAGACAGACGAGCTTTTCGTTTTCGTCAAGAATGACCGCCACAAAACGCAAATCGATAATGAGTTTAAAATTGCTGATCATCATCTTTTTCATGCCTTCGCTAAAAGGAACCGTCCCGTAGATATCCTTATATGCTTCATCAAGAAGATCAAAAAAAGGATCGGCATATTTTTTCAGAAAGTCGTTTACGTTTTTTGCCTCTCCGAAATGCAGATTGTATCTTTGCATAACGTAATCGGCCATTTTGCGAAGGCTCCCGTCCTCATCATCCGGGACGTAAAGCCGGCTTTCCGTCCAGTCCACTTCTTTTTTGTATCCGCAGTTTTCTATGAGTTTGCCGTAATAGGGAGCGTTGTACTGTTCTTCAAAGGTGGAAATCTGATCAAAACCTTCGATCAGGAGTCCTTCTCTTTCAAGATCCGAAAAGCCGAGCGGGCCGCAGGCGGTATCCATTCCTTTTTCGAGCGCCCATTTCTCGACCGCCTCAAAAAGAGCGTTTGCAACTGTCTGATCGTCTATCGAGTCAAATCTGGTAAAACGGATCCTTTTTTCGTTTCTTATGCGGTTGCTTTCTTTTTGAATGATGCCGCTGATCCTTCCGACCATTTCGCCATCCCTGTAGGCGTTGAAATAAACCGCCTCACACGTGTCGTTATAAACGTAGTTTTTACTGAAGATCTTTTTTTCGTCTCCGTAAAGAGGCGGAACGAAGCACGGATTGTCAGCATACATCTTCAGCGGAAAATGCAAAAAATCCTTTTTTTCTTTGCCGGTTCTGACCTGTCTGATCTCTATCATTTTTTCTGTCCTTTAAATCATCTGTGTTTGGAATGGAAGCATATTCCCGCGCTGTCAGGCCCGCAATGGCTGCCTATCGTGGGATTTACTACTATGATCTGAATATTTAGCTTGTCTCCGAATTCCGAAATAAGTGACTGTCTTAATTCCTCTGCTATCTCAGGAGCGTCCGCATGCGCAATAAGGACGCGGTGTCCTTCCATGTCGTCTCCAAGCTCCTTTGCATAGCTTATAAGCCTCGCAATGGCCTTTGAACGTCCCTTTTCTTTTCCGATATTGGTCATTTTGCCGTCGGATCCCATATATATGATAGGACGCACTCCGAGAAGCGTTCCCATGGTTCCCGCAAGCGCAGACACTCTTCCGCTGTGTTTAAAGAACTTCAGATCGTCGGCAAAGAAATAAACGGCAAATTTGTCCACTTCCGTTTCGGCCCATTTCAGGATCTCGTCAATTCCCGCTCCGCGCTTTGCCATATCACCTATTTCCATACAGATATTGAGACTGAGAATGGAAATAGCCCGCGTATCTATTTCGTAAAAGCTGCGCTCAGGGTATTTTTCTTTCAGCTTCTTTACTGCCGAGTCCATCGCCTCAAACGTTCCGGACATGGCTCGTGAAAAGTGAACGTACAAAATGTCGTTTCCGGCCGAAAACTCAGGCTCAAAGTAGCGGATATACTTTTCTTCGCTTATTCCGCTCGTGTTTGGGATCACTCCCCCTCGCAGAGTCTCATAAAACTCGTGCTCGTCGAATTTTTCAAAATCTTCATACGGAAAAACCGTATTATCTTCAATGCTGTAAGGCATGCTGATGATCCGGTAGCCGTATTCTTTTGCAATTTCCGGCGTAATATCCGTATCTGAGTCGGTAAATAAAACTAACATATTTCCTCCTATTCAAAAACAATAATGTAATCGTGGACAGGCTGACCGCCGTCCATTACTATCACTTCGGTTTTTTTGTACTTCTCCGAAAGCTCGCTCTTTAACCGTTCGGCCTCTTCTTCGGATACGGCCTCGCCGCGAAGGATCAGCAAGATATCACAGTTTCCGGCTCCAAGTCTTTCACAGAGCGAAACAGCCGCTTCTGACCTGTCTGCCTTATCAACATAAACCGTATCTCCCGCAAATCCGATATAATCTCCGCTTCTGATATCAAGCCCGTCTCTTCTGGCGTCGCGGGACGCCCTTGATACCATTCCGGTGATCACACCTTCTACGATCTCTTTCATTTCATTTGCAATAAAGCCGGCGTCTCCCGAATTTTCATCAAACATGGATATGGCCGCATATCCCTCTCCGACAGTTTTACTGGGAACTACGAGCACCTCTGCCTTGTCGTATATCTGTGCGGCCTGATTTGCGGTAAGAATGACGTTTCCGTTGTTTGGAAAAACAAATATCGTATCAGCATTGATTTTTCTGAATGCTTTTACAAAATCCTCGGTCGAAGGATTCATACTCTGTCCGCCGTCCACGACCTCATCGCACCCGAGCGAAGAAAAGAGCTCCTTTATCCCTTTGCCTGCGGCAACCGAAACCAGGCCGAAGGCCTTGTGGGGCTTTTTCGACCATGTTTCTTCCTCTTTTGCATAATGCTCATTGTGCTGAAGAGTCATGTTTTCGATTTTTATAGTGAGATATTCGCCAAATTGCTGGCAATAATTCAATACCTGTCCCGGCGTCATCGTATGAACGTGGATCTTGACAATACTGCCGTCTTTGAAGATGACTACCGAGTCTCCGTTTTCTTTAAGCCACGCTTCAAGCGGCTTTATGTCAAACGTTTCGGGATCGACCTTTGACCGCTGAAGACGGATAAGCACTTCCGTGCAATAACCGAATTTCAGCTCCGAATCCTCCGTAAAACGCGATATATCGACCTTAACGGCAGCGGTCTTTGAGGAGCTCCTCTCCGCTTTTGACGTGCCGTTTGACAAAACGTCTCTCATGCCTTCGGCGATATAGAAAAAGCCCGCGCCTCCGCTGTCAACCACTCCCGCTTCTTTTAGAACGTCCAAAAGTTCCGGAGTCCTTTCAAGCGAGCAGCGAAGTTCTTTTACAAAATCATCAAAATAACTGAGAATCGTACTGTCATCAGTGATTCTTGAGTCGGCATATCCGGCCGCGTCTTTGTAAACGGTAAGAATGGTTCCCTCAACGGGTTTTGAAACTGCGCCGTAGGCCTCGTCAACACCCAAAAGAAAAGCCTTCGAGAGTGTTTCCACGTCTGCTTTTTTTAGGCCTTTCAGACCGTCCGCGATTCCGGCAAATATTCTGGATAAGATAACTCCGGAATTACCGCGCGCGCCAAGCAGCATTCCTCTCGCCGCGGCCGCGGCTGCAGTCCCGACCTCTCCGTTTTCTTCTCCGGAAAGCTCATCCGCGCCGGAGTCAATCGTCATAAACATATTGTCTCCGGTATCTCCGTCAGGTATGGGAAAAACATTCAGATCGTTTACCAGCTTTCTATTTGCGTCGAGATTATCCGCGCCCGCAAATATCATGCTGGAAAACAGACATCCGTCTATTACCTCTTCTCTCATAAAAATCCTCACATTTATTATTAGCCCTCAAAGGGTTTTATTCCTTTTACCGCATCCTTGGGATAGATGCGTTTTTCTTCATTATCAATATCGATAAGAACGTATCTGTCATTGCCCATTCCAAGCTCTTTCATATAGCTGAGCTGGCGAAGTCCGTGGCGCGTTTCCATCCGCTCGACAAAATCCGCGTGATCCTTGGCTTCCATCGCATAGATGATATCAACGCACGCAGTATCGATTGCGCAGATATCAAGCGAAGCGAGAATACCCACGTTTGGAGTAACCACCGGCATAGCGGCGCAGCCTTCGCAATCACATGAAACCGACATGTTTCTCATGACGTTGATATAGGCGATTTTTTTGCCAAAGTAATCGATCGTGGCCTTTGTGGATTCGGAAATCCTTTCCATGAGCTCTTCTTCGGCTATGCTCCACATATCATCGGAGCCTTCCCTGGAATGGATCATTTTCTTCCCGATACGGCCGTCAGCACAGCCGATCCCGATGTTTTTGTTCGAACCTCCGAAGCCTCCCATGGTATGCCCTTTAAAATGTGTGAGAGCAAGAAGGGAGTCATAATCTGTCATGTGGCTTCCGACAGTCATATGATCAAACCATTTTCCTCCCGATACCGGAAGGTCGGCCGTTCCTTCTTCATCCATGATATCCACAGGAGCAAAAGTCCATCCGTTTACCTTAAGGGTCTCCCTGTGAAGCTGCGTTGTATATCTGTCGCCCTCATAATAAGTGTTCGTTTCAACGATGACGGCTTTTGGCAGATCTTTTTTTATGAGTCTTTCAACCCAGGGGCGCGGAATGATATTCGGTCCGTTTTTTTCTCCGGTATGAAGCTTGATTGCTACTTTTCCGGACAAAGCGGCGCTGATCTTTTCATATATTCTGCAAAGTCCCTCCGCCGTCAGATCTCTCGTAAAATAAACAATAGATTCGTTTCCTTCTCTTTTCTCATAGGGAATATAATTTTCCCCTCCGAGACCCGGCACTATCATATTTTTCAAACGGCTCTCCTTTATTCGTTTATCTCCGCTTCAGCGATATTCAGCGTGCGTCTGAAGCGTCTCTTGTGTTCTTTTTTCGGAGTATCGGACGCGGCAGCTCCGATGCGTATGCTGCTGATCTCAAAAGGCAGTTTTTTCTCTCTGAGAACCGCCTTTATGAACATGTTGATAGCCGTGGTGACGTTCATGCCTGTCTCGGCGCAAAACTCTTCGAATTTTGCCTTGTCCTCGGTATCAACTCTTGCGCATAAAGTTGATAAAGCCATTTTTTCTTCCTCCTCATATGTAAGACATTATATAGCTGACGTATTACAAAAGTCAACAAGATGTCGGCTTTTTAAAACCCGGTTGTTCGCGTTTTTTCCATTATTTTTTATTTTTTTTATTTTTCACTTGCAATGAATGTGAGTTTTTGGTATAGTTTCATTTGCTCTGCGAAGAAACCGCGGAGATGTTTAGGAGGTGTAATTATGGCTAAATGTGCAATATGCGGAAAAGGCGCTCATTTCGGAAATGCGGTGAGCCACTCACATAGAAGATCAAACAAGATTTGGAAAGCTAACGTAAAGTCCGTAAAGGTCAAGCTGAACGGCACAAACAAAAAAATGTACGTTTGCACTTCCTGTCTTCGTTCAGGCGCCGTTGAGAGAGCCTGACAGCTTTTGTATTTATTTTTATGATCTGACTGAATCGTTCCTTTGCGGAACGATTTTTTCTTAAAAAAAGGAGCGAATATGAGAATAGGTATAATCGGAGCAATGGACGTGGAAATAAGCTGTTTGTTAGAACAGCTTGATAATAAAAAAAATGAATCCGTCTATGGATTTGATTTTACGGTCGGCCGCATGTTCGGATACGAGACCGTCATAGTAAAATGCGGCGTCGGCAAAGTAAATGCCGCAAGGGGAACCCAGCTTATGATAGACCGCTACTTCCCCGATATCATCATAAATACGGGTATAGCCGGAGCGATCGGCCCGGAAATAGACGTGGGCGACGTTGTGATCTCGGAAAGCCTCGTGCAGTACGACGTTGACGCAACGGCTCTCGGCTATGCAAAAGGCTATCTCTTTACCGGAATCTCTCCCGACAAGCCTACTGTTTTTACCGCAGATCCGGACGTGTCACAAAAGCTTTTTCTCGCGGCAAAAAAGATCGTTTCCGGCAACACTGTTCGCAAAGGGATCATCGCTTCGGGAGATATCTTCGTTTCAAGTCTCGAGCTAAAAAAAGCGATCCGCAGCGAGTTTTGCGCTGAAGTGGCCGAGATGGAGGGCGCCGCGATAGCGCACGTCGCCAAGTACTGCGGCATACCCTTCTCGGTCCTTCGTACGGCTTCGGACAGGGCGGACGGCAGCGCGGCAGTATCCATAAAGGATTTCGGCGAAGTGACCGCCAGGCGTTCGGCCGCCATTGTCGAAGAATTCATAAGATCTCTTTGACCTAAGCGTCCTGTTATTTCTTTTTCCTGCGTCTTACGGTAAATACAACGGCAATGATCACTACGGCAGCGGCCACGATCCAGAACCATGAGTATGCAAGCCATACTACAAAACCCTCAAAGAAGTCGCATACAGACTGCCAGCCGTTTCTAAACGACTCTCCGATCCTTTCGCCAAAGGTCTTTGGCGCAGGCTCCTCGGTTATCTTGTAAACTTCCTCAAGATCAAGATTTATCGTGGAATAACGGATCTGCGAATCGTAATTTTTCAGCGCTCCGCTATAGTAATCTACCTCCCACTGAGCCTCGTTTATCGCATTTTCAATGGTAATGATATCTTCCATATTTTCCGCTTTTAAAAGAAGCTCATCGAGCCGCTCAAGCTTGTTTTTTGCGCTCTCAAGCCGGGATTCCATGTCATGATAGCTTTCGGAAACGTTGTCGGCGCTTATATCGGACGTTTTTATATGGCAGACCGTTTCAATGCCCTTTAAAAGAATATCGAAGTTTTCGGCCGGCACTCTGATAGCGAAGCTGGCATGTCTGTAGCCTTCGCCGTACTCATTTGTCTTTTGCGCGGCAAGAAACGCTCCGTTTTCTTTTATCAGCCTGTCGATTTTTTCCGCTGTATCGTCAAAATCAGTCGTTTCGCCAAACATCGTGGCGGTATAGATAATCTTATCAGTATTAAGATCCGTACTCTGGGGCATCCCGGACTCTATATCCTCTGCTCCTGCGGCCTGCGTCTCGCTTTGGAGTTCCGACTGATCTCCGCTGAGCGAGGTTCCCTTTGTGATTCCGTTTTCATAGAAGCCGTCGGACGAATATGAATACTCTCCGTCGTTTTCTATCGGACTTTCAACAGACTTGATATTTGCATAATCCCGGCCGAAGATGGCATATATGCCAAGAATGCATATGCAAAAACAGGCAGCTATGCAAATTCCGTAATGCCGTTTTACAAAACGCGCAAACGAGCGTTTGCTTTTCTGATTTTCAAAGCATGCTGCTTCTTCAATATACGAATCGTCTATCTCGCTCATGGCTTTTTCAAATTCTTTTTTGTTCATATTGCCACCTCTTTTTCTTCCAGATAACGTTTTAATTCTTTTCTGATGCGGGTGAGACGAACCGAAACGTTCTTTTCGGAAAGACCGCTGCGCGCTGATATTTCTTTGTAGGAATCGGCAAACCAGTATCTGCTCATAAATAAAAATCTGTTCTCCGGCGACAGGCTGTCAAGAAAACCCTCTATCAGCCTTACGGTTTCTCTGCTTTCGGCTGTAGCCTCCGTAGTATCTCCCGACGTAAGGCACTCGCCTATTTCATCCAGGCAAACGTCATAATAACTGTTTCTTTTCAGGGCGCTGTTATGAGCGTATCTTTTAAGCGCAATATTTCTTGCGATCCTACAGGCAAAGCTGATAAAAGGATTCGGGTTTTCGGGAGGTATCCTCTCCCACAGCGCCAGATATACGTCATTTTCGCACTCTTGCGCGTCTGAATCGTTTTTTAAAATATTACACGCGATCTTCCTTAGCAATCTGCCGTATTTGAGCTGGGTTTCGCTTATCGCACGCTCGCTTCTGGCATTAAACAGACTGATGATTTGCTTGTCTTCCATGCATGGCTCCTTTCCGTCTCAATCATATACTACGAAAAAGGTTTATGTTTGCTACAAGTATAACATAATCATTTGTATCTCGCATTCACGTAACACGGTTTCGGTTATAAAGCAAAAACCGCACCGGCATCCGGTGCGAAAAAACCGTTATAATGGTTTAAAAAAGATTGATGATAAATCCGGAAAAAGCGGACATAAGATACAGAGCAATTACTATTTTGATATTTTTGCCCGTGCAAGTATGCATTTTAAACAGCACAGCAAGTCCTACTCCCGCTCCCGCGCACAGTCCTGCGACGGCACTGCCAAAAGTAATGCTTCCCGCGATATAAAGCTCGGTAATAAGTACGGAGGCCGCGCAGTTGGGGATCAGACCGATAAGCGCCGTCAGCAGCGGCTGAAAGCCCGTACCCGAAAGCAGAAACTCAGAAAGTCTGTCCGTTCCCACAAAACCGATGATTATATTTATCACAAGATTAAATACAAAAATGAATATGAACAGCTTTACGGTATGATAAAGCGCCGGTCTGACAATCCCGGGATACCTGTCGCAGCCGCAGTTTTCGCACAGATCATGCGGCTCATGATGATGTTCATGCCCGTGTACGGAGTGATGACCGTACTTGAAACGTCTCGCAATATCCGTCCCAAAGCCCGCGATCACGCCTATCAGGAATTTGCAGCCGAGCAGCGGCAGTATTTTTCCTATTGAAGAAGGGTCTGAAAGCATTACTATTATCGCCTCATCAGACGTCGAAAGAAAAACCGCCAGCAAGGTTCCGAGAGTAATAAGTCCTCCCGCATACATATTTGCGCTCATTACGGAAAATCCGCACTGCGGGATCAATCCGAGCGCAGAGCCCCACAAAGGCCCGATCTTCCTGCCCTTTTTGGACAAGGTTTCAAGCCATCTTCTCGTATGATGCTCGGTTCCTTCCAATATAAGAAAGGCAACAAAAAGGAAAGGAAGCAGCTTTGCGCCATCCAACAGAGCGTCTGTTAAAGAATCAAGAATAATACTCCACATTTTTTAAGAGGCAAGTCCTTCTGAAACACCCAGAATAATGATTCCGGCAATAACCGTGAAAACGCACGCATACTGGGATGCCCTCAGTTTTTCCTTTAATATGATACGGCTCAGAAGAACCGAAACAACGCAATAGCTTGCGACCATAGGCGCGACAATCACGGGTTTAGCGGCCATAGCATATACGTAAAAAACCTGACCGAATTCCTCGCAAACGGCAGCCTGCGCTTTTGCAAGCTCGCCTTTCGCAAAAGGATTGTAGGCTTTCTTTTCTTTTATGTAAATAATGATCCAGGAGACGATCCCGGCAAGCATAAACGTCAGTCCGTAAAGGATAAGAACGTCGATCTCGCCGAGCCCGAGGCCTGTTTCTTCATTTAATATAATACCGTCGGCAGCGGTGCCGATAGTGTCAAATATACAATATAACAGCGGAAAGATCAAAGCAAGGGCGCCGAATCTGAACTTTCTGTCGGTCTTTGTACCGTTTTCAGAAACAGAGATCCGGTTTTCCACTATTGCCAGGGCTATCAGCGCGGCAGTGATAAGCAAGGTTCCTATGATATCAAGGGCGGAAAGCTCCTGCGTGATGCTTCCGAAACTTCCTCTGACCGAAAAAAATACGATCATCGCAATGGCTGAAAAAGCTCCCGAGGCATTTTGAACAGGCGATACTATGGAAAGCTCAAGATAACGAAGTCCCGCATATCCGATCACCATGGAGATAATGTAGCACAAAGAAGCGGGCGAATATGCGACGGCGTTTCTGACAAGGCCCGATAAATCAAATTTCGTTTCGGAAAACGGCATAAGTATAAATGCCGCAATGCCCATCACAAGTCCTACCCAGACAGCGATCTTCAAATGAGAATATCTGTCATTCTCATCGGTTCCTTTTTTATAAAAAAGATCTGCAAACCCCCATCCAAGCACGCAGATCACTGCAAGTATAAACCATGAAAGGTTTTCCATTTCTCCCCCCGAAATACTATTTTTTTATTTTTTGTCTTACTATCTCAAAAGCGAGTACTCCCGCTGCCACGGAGGCATTGAGCGAGTCGATATCTCCGCTCATTGGTATAGAAGCGACCATATCGCATTCTTCTTTTACGAGTCTTGAAACGCCCTCGCCCTCATTTCCGATAACAAGACCTATGGCACCTGTCAGATTCAGATCATACATCACCTGACCGTCCATATCCGCACATACAAACCAGAGTCCTTCTTTTTTGAGCTCTCTGACCGTCTGCGCAATATTTGTCACCTTTGCTACGGGCGTATAATTGAGCGCCCCTGCAGACGCGCGCATAACCGCAGGCGTAAGCAGCGCGCTTCTGTGCGCTCTGATGATCACGCCGTGCGCTCCGGAAAGATTTGCCGTTCTGATGATCGCTCCGAGATTGTGAGGATCTTCTATACCGTCAAGCACAAATACAAACGGCTCCTCTGCCTTTTGCCTTGCCGCAGCGAGAATATCTTCAACGCTGCTATACTCATATACCGCGGCAAAAGCTATAACGCCCTGATGCCTGCCGGTTTCGGAGATCGAATCAAGCCTTTCCCGGCTTACAAAACTGACAATAGTATCTTTCTTTTTTGCTTCTCTGACTATGCTCCTTATAGGGCCGTCCTGGCAGCCGTCAAGGACAAAGAGCTTGTCAATCGGTCTGCCCGCGCGAAAAGCTTCAAGAACAGCATTTCTTCCTTCTATATGATTTTCCGTGAAAGTCTTTTCCATAATTACTGCAGCGTCTCCCATCCGCGGCGTACCAGCTCAAATATCCTCCCGTCGCGGTTTTGAATGAACAGCCACCCTATGAGCGCCTCAAAACCCGTGGCTGCGCGGTACTCAGAAACCGTGGCATTTTTGGCGCTGTGCGTAATGCTTGTATTTCTGCCACGTTTATATACCGACTGTTCTTCTTCCGTCAAAAAGTCATCAGCGATAAGCCCTCTTGCCATCTGCGCCTGAGTCACCGCTTTTGCAAGCTGCGTTCCTTTTTTTGTATGAGCTTTTGCGGACGCTTCTCCTTCTTCGGAGATTACCGTCCGTATTATCAGCTCATAAACAGCGTCTCCGATGTAAGCGAGAGTCAGCGGAGAATACGTCTCCGGCGCCCTGCCTGAAAGATCAAAGCTTTTTCTTATGCTTTCTTCCACTTAACTCCGTCCTTCGTATCAAGCAGCGTAATGCCTCTGCTCGCAAGGAGATCTCTGATCTCGTCCGCACGAGCCCAGTTCTTTGCGGCCCTTGCAGCCTGTCTTTCCTCTATGAGCGCTTCGATTTCAGCGTCAAGGGTATCTTTCTTTACCTCGGTATTGATACCGAGAACCTCGCAAAGCTCTTTTAACAGGGCAAGCGCTAAGAGCGCTTCATCTTTTTCACACCCTGCGGCAAGCTGTGTATTTGCATATTTTACGAGTTCAAATACTGCTGAGATCGCGTCGGCGGTATTAAAGTCGTCTTCCATCGCCGCTTCGAATTTTTCGCGGTAGGTTTCAAGCTCCGGCTGTTTTGCTCCGCCTTTCTCCTGATCGCCGGCGTATGCTCTTAAAGCATCGGCACAGGTAGTTATTCTTTCAAGTCCGTTTTTGGCCGCCTGCATAAGATCAGCGGAAAAATTCAGCGGGCTGCGGTAATGGGCGCTGAGCATAAAAAATCTCAGTACCTGAAGATCGTATTTTTCGCTTATATCCCTTACCGTAAAAAAGTTTCCAAGCGATTTGCTCATTTTTTTGTTGTCGATATTGAGAAAAGCGTTATGCATCCAGTAGTGTGCGAAAGGCTTTCCCGAGTTCGCCTCAGACTGGGCGATCTCATTTTCATGATGCGGAAATACAAGATCCTCGCCGCCGCCGTGAATGTCGATCGTTTCTCCAAGGTATTTCTGCGACATTACAGAACATTCTATATGCCATCCCGGTCTGCCGTCTCCCCAGGGCGAAGGCCATGAAGGCTCGCCTTCTTTTTTGGGTTTCCAGAGAACGAAATCCATGGGATCTTCTTTTTCATCTTCTCCGGTAACGAGCAGCGTCCTGTTTCCGCTCTTTAGATCATCGAGATTTTTTCCGGAAAGCTTTCCGTATCCGCGAAACGCTCTGACTCTGAAATAAACGGTCCCGTTCACCTCATATGCAAAACCCTTATCTATCAGGTTTTGTACCATCTTTATCATGCCGTCTATTTCTTCGGTGGCCTTTGGATGTTTGGTCGCCGGTCTTACGCCCATCCCCGCCATATCTTTTTTACATTCCTCTATATATCTTTCGGAGATCACGGAAGAATCCACACCCTCCGCATTTGCGGCTTTGATTATCTTGTCGTCAACGTCAGTGAAGTTCGAAACAAAGTTCACTTCATAGTTTTTGTATTCAAAATATCTCCTGACCGTATCGAAAAAGATCATCGGTCTGGCATTTCCGATGTGTATCAGATTGTATACGGTGGGGCCGCAAACATACATGCGGACTTTTCCCTCTTCGATGGGAACAAAGTCCTCTTTGCGGTGAGTAAGCGTATTATATATTCTCATAAGTTCCTCCTGTTTTGCAGCTGCCGGTATATGAAACAGGCACTCTTTTTGAGTGCCCGCGTCATTCTCAATAAGCCAATCTTTCTTCGAGATAAGCCTTTAGATCACTTATCGCCACTCTTTCCTGCTGCATCGTATCTCTCTCGCGAACCGTTACGCAGCCGTCTGTTTCTGAGTCAAAATCGTAAGTAATACAATACGGCGTTCCGATCTCATCCTGGCGGCGGTAGCGCTT
>DFFO01000072.1 GCA_002369255.1 Lachnospiraceae bacterium UBA3774 | reverse complement strand
TCGGTGTTGTCAGCGGAAAAGGCGGAGTGGGCAAGAGTCTTGTGACTGAGCTTCTTGCCGTTCTCGCTTTACGGGAAGGAAAAAAAGCAGCTATCTTGGACGCGGACATCACAGGCCCTTCCATTCCGAAGGCTTTCGGCGTTTCCGGCGAGGTTGTCGGAAACGAGACGGGATTTTATCCCTTGAGCAGCGAGGGCGGTGTTTCCGTTATGTCAATAAACCTTCTTACCGGTGATGAAACAGCTCCCGTCGTCTGGAGAGGCCCGGTACTTGCGGGAGTTGTCAAACAATTCTGGGAAGAGGTCATCTGGGGCGACGTGGATTATATGTTCGTCGATATGCCTCCGGGAACGGGTGACGTCCCGCTTACCGTCTTTCAGTCTGTTCCGCTTGACGGGATCGTGGTGGTTTCCTCGCCTCAGGAGCTTGTTGGAATGATCGTTGAAAAAGCAGTCAGAATGGCCGAAATGATGTCGGTTCCCGTACTGGCGCTTGTGGAAAACATGAGTTATCTTACCTGCCCCGACTGCGGTAAAAAAATAAACGTTTTCGGTGAGAGCAAAGTCCGCGATATAGCGGCCAAATATAATATTCCCATCACACATACTATTCCGATAGATCCGCAGCTCGCGGCCGCGGTTGACGCCGGAAAAATAGAAGAATACCATTCGGATTGGTTGAATGAACTAAAAGGAGGAATTATATCATGAAGGAGATGAGCAGGAAAAACGCCCATTTTACGGATTCCGTCATCAGAAGGATGACCAGGATATCCATTGCAAACGGCGCGATCAATCTTTCGCAGGGTTATCCGGATTTCGATCCGCCCAAAGCCATCACGGACAGACTTAAAGAGGTCGCGGATCTTGGCCCTCATCAGTACCCTATTACCATGGGAGCTCCGAACTTCCGTCAGGCGCTCGCAAAAAAAGCCGGAAGATTTATGGGACGCGAACTTGATCCCGAGACCGATATGGTCGTAACCATAGGCTCTACCGAAGCGATGGTAGATACTATTTTCGCTCTTACAAATCCCGGCGATAAGATCGTTATTTTCTCGCCTTATTTTGAAAACTATCACGCCCAGACCATAATGGCCGGCTGTGAGCCGATCTTCGTTCCGCTCATTCCCCCGACCTTCAGATTTGATTTTGATGTGCTTGAGGACGCTTTTAAGCAAAATCCCAAGGCTATTTTGATCTGCAACCCCGCAAACCCCAGCGGAAGAGTGTTTACGATGGAAGAGCTGAAGTTCATTGCCGATCTTTGCATCAAATATGACGTATATGCCATTATGGACGAAGTATATGAGCATATAGTTTACGACGATCACAAGCATATTTATATGAACTCTCTTCCCGGAATGTGGGAGAGAACGGTCAGCTGCTCCTCCCTTTCAAAGACTTATTCGATCACCGGATGGAGGCTCGGATATGCCATTGCCCCGAAGGAGATCATGGATCGTATAAAACAGTATCACGATTTCAATGCGGTCGGTGCGCCGTCTCCGCTTATGGAAGCCGCCGTTGCGGGTCTTGAGATGCCTGACAGCTATTATGAGGAATTCGGAGCCCACTATGCTCATATGAAAAAACTCTTTACCACGGGACTTGAGAGTATCGGCATTCCGTTTACGAATCCGGAAGGAACGTACTTTGTCCTTGCAGATATCGCACCCTTCCTCAAGCCCGGCCAGACCGATGTAGATTTCTGCATGGAGATGGTCGAAAAAGTCGGAGTAGGTATGGTTCCCGGCACGTCATTCTTCAGAGAGAAGATAAACAACATAGTCAGACTTCATTTTGCAAAGAAGGACGACACGCTCAATGAGGCGTTAAACCGTCTTTCAAAAATACATGAGAAATTGGGAAGATAATGAGATACCCTGAGTTTTTAAAAAACGGAGGACGGATAGGCTTTATTGCCCCGTCCTTCGGTTGTTCAAGAAGTCCGTATGCCGAGCGCTTCTCGGGTGCTTTGAAATTTTTCAAAGCGCAGGGATACGAATGCGTACTCGGCCCGAACTGCTATGAGGACAAAGGCTTTGGAAAAAGCAACTCGCCTATGCTTTGCGGCGAGGAAATAAATGACTTTCTTTGCAATGACAGGTCGGATATAGTCATATCCTGCGGCGGAGGGGAAACGATGTGCGAAGACCTCGACTACGTGGACTTTGAGAGGATTAAAAGTTCCCCCGCAAAGTGGTATATGGGTTATTCCGACAACACAAATCTTGTATATACGCTCAGTGTCCTGTGCGATACCGCAGCAATATACGGCCCGTGCGCCCCGTCCTTCGGGCTGCGAAAGCTGCATCCTGCGCTTGAGGACGCCCTTCTTTTGCTCAAAGGTGAAAAGCTCTCGCTAAAAAACTATGACGGCTGGCAGGCGGACGAGGATGACCGGGAATACCCGCCGGACGAGCCGTACAGGATCAACCGTCCGTTCAGTATGAAGACATTTATCGCAGACCGCAGTGTTACTGAGGACGTGAGTTTTTCGGGAAGACTGATCGGCGGCTGCCTTGATATTCTCGGCGTTATCTGCGGAAGCAGATATGACGCGACGCGGCAGTTTAATGAAAGATATAAAAGTGACGGAGCCGTCTGGTTTTTGGAGTCCTGCAATCTTACCTCGATGGACACGCTCAGAACTCTCTGGAAGCTTGACAGTGCGGGCTGGTTTGAAACCGCAAAGGGCTTTTTGATCGGAAGACCTTATGAATACGGAAATGAAGATTTCGGTCTTTCCCAGTATGACGCTGCGCTTCGCATATTGTCCAAATATAAGGTTCCCGTTATCATGGATCTGGATATAGGCCACCTTCCGCCGATGATGCCTCTCATATCCGGTGCATATTGCACGTCCGGAACAAAAAGCGGAGAGTTTTTTATAAATATGGCTTTGAAATAAGGTATTTATTATTCATGCGGAAAATGATACAATACTTACGGAGAATAATCTTCGGAGAGGTCATGTTCATGTCTTTATTCAAAAACAGCTTAATAACAGCAATTATCCTTGTTGCGGCTGCGTGCGTTTTTGCAGGCTGCGGAAGCGACAATGATCTGATAGGAAACGCGTTTGGCGGGGATGGATACGACGCAGTTTTTTGCATTATGGAAGACAC
This sequence comes from Lachnospiraceae bacterium UBA3774, assembly GCA_002369255.1. Taxonomy (GTDB): domain Bacteria; phylum Bacillota; class Clostridia; order Lachnospirales; family Lachnospiraceae; genus UBA3774. The sequence continues at coordinate 1,954 of DFFO01000072.1, read as the reverse complement.
TGCCGTTTCTCCTTCCGATAAAGACCTGCTTCGCCTCATCCGGATAAATGATCGTGAATATGAATCCGCAAAAGAGCTGGAGTTTTCCGTCTCCGGAGACGAGTCGGCGATATCGCTTACAGGAGACGACGGTATTATAAAGGCCGCTGCTTCAGATACTAACAGGACTGCCCTTTTGACCGCAAAAAGCTTGGAAGGCTCGTTTACCGTAAAAATAGTCGTTTTTTCAGAAACGGATCCGCTGCTTTTTATCAGCGACGGAAATCTGCTCATTCCTTACGGTGTCTCCGAAGTAGGTACCGCGTTTTCCGGACAGGAAATCAAATATGCAAGAGTGCCCTCGACAATGAGGACTATCGGAGAAAACACGTTTGGCAACTGCTCAAAACTTGAAAGGGTCGATCTGCCTGAACTGCTTACAGGAATAGAGCCAAGGGCGTTTGAAAACTGCAGCTCGCTTCTTGAAATAGAAATCCCGGACGGAGTCAGAGTCATCAAAAACAGTGCTTTCCGTCATTGCAAGTCACTGAAAAACATTTCTTTTTCAAAGGGCCTTTCCGATATAGAACCGTTTGCTTTTTACGGCTGCTCAAAGCTTGAAAGAGTCGAGCTGCCGGCGTCGCTTTCCTCTATCGGATCCAATGCTTTCCAGAGCTGTACTTCGCTTGAAACGGTGGCGATACCTGAGGGGATCAGCAGGATAGAAGACTGGTCTTTTGCCGATTGTTCTTCGCTTTCGACAGTCAATCTGCCTCATTCATTAAGAGAAATCGGCGCGAGAGCGTTTATGCAATGCAATTCCATAGAAAAGCTCGTTATCCCGTCAGAGGTAAAAAAACTCGGAACCGATGTTTTCAACGGATGCACCGGTATTTCGGAACTTCATATCCCCGCCTGTATCGAGATCGAAAAAGGCTTTTTCTCGGGAGTTACGCACCTTCGCGAGGTTCACTTGACCGGAACCGGAAAAGGCGCGAATTATACAAATACCAATTATATCTATACTCCCTGGTATCTGAGCAGAAACAACAATATCAAAGCCGTCATAGAAGAAGGCGTTGAAAGCGTCGGCGATTACACTTTTGTAAGATGTACCGGCCTTTACGAGGTAGTTTTCCCCGACAGTCTGAAAAATATTCTTCACGGGGCTTTCAGAAAGTGTTCGAATCTCGAGACCGTTAGTTTTCCGGAAAATCTCCGCCAGATTGACGATTATGCGTTTTCACTCTGCAAAAAGCTCAAAAACGTTGCTTTCTCGGACAGGCTGGCCGTGATCGGAGTTTCGGCTTTTGCTTATGATACCGAGATAGAAGAATTGAAGCTTCCCGACAGCGTTTTATATGTCGGCCCCCTGGCTTTTGGCTGCTGCAATTCTTTAAAAAGCATAGAGCTCGGAACAAGCTCCGAGAGCAATCTCAAAGTCATCGGAGAAAAAGCTTTTTGCGGATTCCTTTTTGACTGCAAGGAAGTTACCGTATATTCAGAAAAGCTTACTGCCGTGGGCAGCGCGGCTTTTGGCTTTTATCTGAACTGCTTCGGACAAAACTACTATGCCCGCCTTGCGGAGGGCTCTGTTATCAGAGTTGCCAACAATGCGCGTTCGCTGTTTTCCGCAGACTATAACTACCATGGAAATACCTGTGAGATAGTGACTATTACAAAGCAATAGCTTTGATGATTTAGTTTTTTTTAATATTTATTTTATTGCTATTATCCTCCGGATGGTTTAGCCTAAAAGGCGACATAACATCCGGAGGTTTTTTATGAGTAAGATCATCGGTATAGATCTCGGTACTACAAATTCATGCGTGGCGGTTCTTGAGGGCGGCGAGCCCGTCATAATCTCAAATTCAGAAGGCGCGCGCACGACCCCTTCCGTCGTGGCTTTTACAAAAAACGGAGAGCGTCTTGTCGGTGAACCCGCCAAGAGACAGGCCGTTACAAATGTCGAGCG
>DFFO01000027.1:386-3812 GCA_002369255.1 Lachnospiraceae bacterium UBA3774 | reverse complement strand
TGGCACGGGGCCGCATGGAATTTTATCGTTTGGGGAATGCTCAACTGCGTAGTGACAGTTGCGTCATATGAGATGGAGCCTCTTTACGAAAGGTTCCACAAACGCTTTAGCTGGTCAAATACGATAGGATATGATATTTGGCAGATGCTGCGTACTTTTTGGATAATGGGCGCGATCCGTATTCTTGACGTATATCGGGACGTGCCGGTTTCTTTTTCACAGGTCGGAAGCATTTTTACCGGAAGCGGTTTTGACAGGCTCCTTGGGGGCGAGATATTCGGACTCGGAATTAAGGCCTCGGATTTTATTGTAGTCCTTATCGGGATCGTACTGATGCTGTGGGTCAGCATAGTATTTTACAAAAACGGAAACAAAAAACGTTTCAGGGATTATCTGATGGAAAAACCGGGCGCAGTTCAGGCTGCTGTTTTTATAGTGCTTTTTGTGGCAATAATCATTTTCGGCGCCTATGGAATCGGATATGATTCGAACAACTTTATCTACAATCAGTTTTAAAGGGAGGAGGAGATATGAAAAAGGTTTTTAAAAGACTTTTGGCCGGGCTTATTATAGCGGCGGTTCTCCTTTGCTCTCTCTGGTTTTTGCAAAGACTGCTTAGCCCAAAGTATGCAAATGAAATAATTGAAGGAAGACTCATTTCCGAATATTATGACAATGCCGGAGGAAACGACGTTATTTTCGTGTCCGACTGCGAATGCTATGAAAACATTTCGCCTATCAAGCTCTGGGAAGATTACGGGATCACAAGCTATATCAGAGGAAGCTCGCAGCAGCTTATCTGGCAGTCTTATTATCTGCTTGAGGAAACCCTGAAATATGAGACGCCAAAGCTTGTCGTGTTTAACGTCCTTTCCATGAAGTACAACGAACCGCAAAATGAGGCATATAACAGAATGACTTTGGACGGAATGAAATGGAGCTCCTCAAAATGGAATTCCATCAAGGCGTCGATGACCGACGAGGAAAGCGCTATCACATATCTGTTCCCGATACTGCGTTATCACAGCCGCTGGAGCGAGCTGTCGGCCGAGGATTTTGAATATCTGTTTTCCGCAAAAAAATCCTTTCATCAGGGATATCTGATGCGCGTAGACGTTCGCCCGGTCGAGGACTATCCGACGGTCACTCCGCTTGCGGATTACAATTTCGGTGACAATGCCTGGTACTATCTTGAAAAGATCACGCAGCTTTGCAAGGACAACAATATCCCGCTGGTCCTCATGAAAGCTCCGTCGATCTCGCCGGTATGGTATGACGAGTGGGACAGCCAGATCAAGGAATATGCCCAAAAGAACGATCTGCTATATATAAACTTCTTGGAGCGTCTGGATGAAGTCGGAATAGACTGGAATACGGATACGTATGACAACGGACTTCACTTAAATCTGTCGGGAGCAGAGAAGCTCTCCGAATACTTCGGAAAAATACTTCAGGAAAAGTATTCTCTGCCCGATCACAGAAGTGATCCTGAAATGAGCGCCCGCTGGCAAAAGTATGTCGATTTTTACAATGAAATGCGCGACGATCAGTACAGGGAGCTCGAAGAATACGGATATCTGAAAAGCTATGGCGCAAGAGCGCCTAAGTAAAACCGTTTTTCTTGAAAAAACAGGATATTTGCGTTATTATACATTTTCGTAATGGAATCGCTTTTATTATCGGAGGAAATAAAATGAAAAAAATAATATGTTTTGTAATTGCTTTATCCGCCCTTATGCTTGCCGCCTGCGGAGGCGGTTCTGAGAGCGCAGGAAACGCCGAAGGCTCAAAATATGTTTTTAAGACCGGAAATGTTACTGTTGCCATGAATGCGGACGCCGAAAACGTGATTGCGAACCTCGGCGAGCCAAAGTCCTATTTCGAATCCGAATCATGCGCTTTTAAGGGACTTGACAAGCAATATACCTACAGCAGCTTTATCATAGACACTTATCCCAAGGATGAAAAGGACTACATAAACGCCGTTACCATACTTGACGATACGATAGCTACGCCCGAGGGCATCAGAATCGGAGCCACCGTTTCGCAGGTCGATACCGCATACGGCAGCGACTTTACCGTTCTTGGCGAGGAAGGCAGATCCTATAAGGATGGCGACGCCGAGATACAGTTTCTTGTTACGAACGGATTGGTTTCGTCCATAAAGTATTACGCCATTACAGGCTTGAACTGATTATTTGCGCTTGCGCAAAATACCGGCGTGGTGTATAATCCGCGTTGGATTTTTAATAAGCCTGCGTCTCCAATATCCCATGGTGAGACGGGGTAAAAAGAGAGGATTGGGAGGTAAAATATGTCAGATGTAAAAGAAACACTTGAAGAAGTAAAAGAGGCTGTTGAGCAGGCCGCTCAGGAAGTAAAAGAAGCCGCCACGCAAAAGGTCGAGGAGCTTAAGGAAGCTGCGCCCGAAAAGATCGAAGCCATCAAAGAAGCCGCAAGCGAAAAGATAGCCGAGATCAAGGAAGCCGCACCCGAAAAGCTTGAGGAAGTAAAAGAAGCCGCTGCCGAAACCGTTAAAAAGGTAAAAGCCAAGGTTTCCGCTCCCGCAAAGACCGACGAAAGCATGGAAAATTACAGTGCAGAGCTTGAAAAGTCGCTGCAGGCCGGTCCGCCCAGAGATGACGACCCTGTCTGGGACAAGTTCGCGCAGATGCTTGAAGAAAAAACAGTTTTTGACGTAAAGATCGACAGCGCAGTTAAGGGAGGAGTTATCGCTTTTGTAGATGATATCAGAGCATTCATCCCTGCCGGAAAGCTTGCTGCTTCATACGTTGAAAATCTTGAAGAATATAAAGGAAAGACTATTCCCGTTGTAGTTATCACGGCAGACCGCGAGAAAAAACAGCTCGTTCTTTCGGGACAGGAGCCTGCAAGAAAAGCACAGAGAGCTGAAAGAGAAGCGGCAAGAAAAGCTGCCATGGAAGCCGTAGAGATTGATTCAGTTATCGAAGGAACGGTCGAGTCGCTCAAAGATTACGGCGCTTTTGTGGATATCGGAAATGGCGTAAACGGACTCGTTCACGTTTCACAGATCAGCTACAAGAGAGTGGAGAAGCCTTCGGACGTGCTTAAAGAAGGCCAGAGCGTCAAGGTAAAAGTAATCGGCAAAAAAGACGGAAAGATCAGCCTGAGCATGAAAGCCCTTGAGGAAGCTCCCAAGCGCGCTTCAAGACCCGAAAATTCCGATCGTCCCGCGAGAGGGCGCAGAAGAGAAGAGTCCGTGGAATATACGGAAAAGGAAAACGCTTCCACGAGCCTTGCGGATCTTCTTTCGGATATCAAGCTTTAATACTTATCCTTATAATACAAAAAGATTTCTCCTTTGCGGGAAATCTTTTTTTTGCGCAAAAAAAGCGCCTTTAAAACGGCGCTTACGTAAGCGGATAACGGGAATCGAACCCGCCT
>DFFO01000027.1:0-318 GCA_002369255.1 Lachnospiraceae bacterium UBA3774 | reverse complement strand
AGCTGATATTCTACCAATGAACTATATCCGCAGCAGAGGTATTTTAGCACAATGCCACTTTTGATTCAAGTATTTCCTGAAAGCCGACGCAGATAGGCGCCGAACATTATATTTGATACACCGAAACAGATAATATCCGTAACCGGCGTTGCGGCCGCAATACCGTAGGCTGCAAAAAATCCGCCGAGTATGAACATGAGCGGGATATCAAAAAGCCCCTTTCTCATAATGGCAAGAATAAATGATTTTCCTCCGCTTCCAATGGCCTGAAAAAATGAAATATAAATATAAGCTCCTGCTGAAAAAGGCCCGCCGATA
>DFFO01000066.1 GCA_002369255.1 Lachnospiraceae bacterium UBA3774 | reverse complement strand
ACCGCCACCGCGATCTCACGGCCGATTATCGTAAAGATCTTTCCCTTCGCCGCGTCGTTCTTCTCCTTCTTGTGCTTAATATTCGCAAATTTTGAATGTCCTGACATATTTTTCTCCTGTTAATTGTTTTTTTAGGCCAATGAATTATACACGTTTAAAGAGAATTTTTCAACCTGTAAGAAAGCTGCATGAGGCTGTCCGAAAGGTGAACGTTTTCACAAAAAGCATCTCCCGGAAGCTGAAGATCCGTATGCGCGAAATTCCAAAACGCTTTTATTCCGAGTTTATAGAGTCTCTCGGCTGTTTCTGCCGCATGTTCTTTAGGCATTGTCAAAACGGCGATATCGATATCCAGTGTCGGAACAATATTTTCAAGTAAGTCAACAGAATAAGTTTCTATATCTCCTACTCGGCTGCCAATAACGGACTTATCATTATCAAATATAGCTTTTACGATAAAACCGCGGTTTCCGAATTTCGGATATCCGGCAATTGCCCTGCCGAGATTTCCTCCGCCGACAATTATAAGGTTGTGCGGAGATTTCAGGCCCAATATGACCGATATTTCATCTTTCAAAGTTTCAACGTTATAGCCGTAGCCCTGATGTCCGAAGCCGCCGAAATTGTTCAGATCCTGCCGGATCTGAGAAGCCGTAACCTTCATGATCTTGCTGAGTTCTTCCGAAGAAATCCTTGTAATGCCTGCGTCAAGAAGCTCTCCAAGATACCTGTAATATCTCGGAAGCCTTTTAATCACTGCTTTTGAAATGTTTTGCTTCATTTTACTTCTCCGATTGTTAAGTTTTCTACAACACAGTATAATTATCCGCCAAAAGTATGTCAATAAAAAAAATCAGTCATTTTTTCTAATATTTTTACCGTATTTATTGTTTTTATTTTCCTTTCTTTCGTATATAATAACGAAGGAGGAAAAATGTCTCTTACCGTATCTCATATATCAAAATCATTCGGAGAAAACGTCGTTATCAGCGACGCTGTTTTTAATATTGCCGACAAAGAAAAGGCGGCCATCGTCGGGATCAACGGAGCAGGAAAGACCACTCTGTTAAACATCATTACCGGGAAGGATGAGCCGGATAGCGGCTTTTTCAGTATTTCTTCCGGCTGCCGTATAGGCTATCTTACGCAAAAACAAACGCCGGATACTCATAATACGCTTTATGACGAAGTATATAATGCCAATCAAAAGCTGATAAAAGCAAAAAGCCGCCTTGAAAAGCTCGAATTCCTGATAGGCGCGCTCGGACAAAACGCTACACAATCTATTTTGTCTGAATATTCCGAGCTTATGGCATATTATGAGTCTGAAAACGGATATGCTTATGCAGGCGAGGTATCGGGCGTACTAAAAGGCCTTGGCTTTTCAACAGACGATTATGGCAAAAAGCTGTCTTCTCTTTCAGGCGGGATGAAGACCCGCGCCGCGCTTGCAAAGCTTTTGCTTCAAAAGCCTGATCTTCTTATCCTCGACGAACCAACAAATCATCTTGATATCTCATCCGTCAAATGGCTTGAAAATTTTTTAAGCTCGTACAAAGGCGCCGTTTTGCTTGTTTCCCACGACAGATATTTTCTTGACAGGATCGCGGAAAAGATCATTGAACTGGAAAACGGCAGGACTACTGTTTATTCGGGAAACTACTCTGATTATTCTGTCAAAAAGGAATTGCTGCGTCAGGCGGCTTACAAAGAGTATTTAAAAGACGCCGCTTTTATAAAGCATCAAAAGGCCGTAATAGAAAAGCTGCACTCATTTAACCGCGAAAAATCAGTAAGGCGGGCCCGCAGCCGTGAAAAGCTTCTTGAAAGGCATACTGCCGCTGCCCGTCCCGTTTCCCCCGATGATAAAATGCGTCTTACGTTTGACAATTATTCCGGAAGAAGCGGAAATGACGTTCTGAAAGTTTCAGGCCTTTCAAAAGCCTTTGGAGAAAACGTTTTGTTTTCGGATGTAAACCTTTTGATAGGGCGCGGAGAAAAGGTGGCTTTTATCGGCGATAACGGCTGCGGCAAAACCACTTTTCTAAAAATCATCAACGGAATCATTCCTGCAAGCTCAGGCAGTATCACTCCGGGCGCAAACGTCATAATCGGTTATTATGATCAGGAACAGCAGCAGCTTCATGATGAAAAAACTATATTTGACGAAATACACGACGCCTATCCTTTACTTGACAATACGAAGATCCGCAGTACTCTCGCGCTTTTCATGTTTACGGGAGACGACGTATTCAAACAGGTCTGTGCGCTCAGCGGCGGCGAAAGAGGCCGCCTTTCTCTGGCAAAGCTGATACTTTCTCCTTGCAATCTTTTGATACTGGACGAACCTACAAATCATCTGGATATCACGTCAAAGGAGATCCTTGAAAACGCTCTGCTTGATTATGAAGGCACTCTGATCTTTGTTTCTCATGACAGATATTTTATCAGCAAGCTTGCGGACAGGGTGATCGAGATCGAAAATAAGACCTTTATGGATTATAAAGG
>DFFO01000103.1 GCA_002369255.1 Lachnospiraceae bacterium UBA3774 | reverse complement strand
TGCTCTACCAACTGAGCTAATGGCCCGTGGCTTTTTAAAAAAAGCATTGACGATTATACAGCAGCATTTTTTTAATTGCAAGCTTTTTTTGAATTAAAAAGCGATTTTTTAAAATATAGTGAAAGAGAACCTGTTCACACATGAAAAAATATCTGAATAACCTGCTTTACCCGCTTGCGGCGGCGCTGATCTGGGGTGTATCTTTCCCGGCGCAGGCTGTCTGCATACAATATATGTCGGCTTTCTGGATAAACGCCACGCGCTCTCTTATAGCGGCGGCGCTTCTTTTTGCGATCTGTTTTTTCAGAAAGAAAAAAACCGGCAAAAATCCGGGAAAAACAAAGGATATCGTGACAGGAAGCGTTATATGCGGTATTTTTTTATTTACCGCAGTAAATCTTCAGCAGCTCGGAATAGCGGATAATTCGGCGGGAAAAGCCGGTTTTATCACGGCGCTTTACACGGTTCTGGTACCGATCTTCGGCCTGTTTGTCGGAAGGCGCGTCGGGATAAAAATCTGGATTTCCATAGCTATCGCCGTAGCGGGGCTGTATTTCCTCTGTATAAAGGACGGATTTCGTATAGAGCCCGGAGATATGCTTCTTATGCTCTGTGCGGTCTTTTTCGCGCTCCAGATGATATTTTTGAGCATTTTCACACAAAAGGTGGATCCTATTGCGCTCAGCTGCGGCCAGTTTTTTGTTACGGGAATCCTTTCACTTGCTACGGCTCTTATTTTTGAAGATTTTTCCGCGCAGAATTTTGCGGGATGCATAGTTCCGCTTCTTTATATAGCGGTATTTTCAAGCTGTGTTGCTTATACTCTTCAGGTCGTCAGCTTTCGCACCGGAAATCCCGCGGTTCTTTCTCTTTTGTTCAGCCTTGAATCTGTCTTTGCCGTACTTTCCGGGGCCGTTATCCTTGGCGAAAGGCTTTCGGGTCGCGAGCTCGTCGGCTGCGTTGTGATGTTCGGGGCGGTTATCCTTGCGGAATTGCCCGAAAAAAGGCGTGAGGCAAAGACAGTCTGAAACTTAATTATTTTTATAAAAAGCCCCCAAAAAATTTAAAAAATAAAATAAAATCCCGCTATCGCTTTTGTTGTTTTCTTGCTAAAAAACCTTGTTTGATAGATAATAAAATCAGATATTAATTGAAGGGCAAAAGCCCCCGATAACATCATTTAACAAGGAGAAAAGCTTATGAAAATGTTCGAACACGGCGCTTATCTCGTCAACGGAACCGAGCTTATCGAGGACGTTGGAGATGCAGCTGCAAAAGTATCTTCCCTTACCGGAGCCACACCCGACAAGGAAGAGGCCAGAAAAGGCACTATGGCTTATGGTATTCTTACGGCTCACAATACTTCCGGCGATAATGAGAATCTCAAGATCAAATTTGACGCGATGGCTTCTCACGACATTACGTTCGTCGGCATCATTCAGACTGCGCGTGCTTCGGGCATGGAAAAATTCCCGCTTGAGTACGTTCTTACGAACTGTCACAACTCCCTTTGCGCGGTAGGCGGAACCATAAACGAAGACGACCACGTATTTGGTCTTACTGCGGCTCAGAAATATGGCGGAACTTACGTTCCACCTCATCAGGCTGTTATTCACCAGTATGCCCGTGAAATGATGGCCGGAGTAGGAAAGATGATCCTCGGCTCCGACTCTCATACACGTTACGGCGCGCTCGGAACCATCGCCTGCGGAGAGGGCGGCGGCGAGCTTGCAAAACAGCTTTGCGGCAGAACGTATGATATCAAGCGTCCTGACGTCATAGCTATTTATATGACCGGAAAACCCCGCGTTGGCGTAGGCCCCATGGACGTTGCCATCGCACTTGTAGGCGCCACTTTCAAGAGCGGTTATGTTAAAAACAAAGTAATGGAATTCGTAGGCCCCGGCATCTCGAATCTTTCTACCGATTTCCGTATCGGTGTTGACGTTATGACTACCGAGACCACCTGCCTTAGCTCTATCTGGCGCACCGATGAAAACACGAAGGAATGGTTTGACATCCACGGCCGCAGCGAGCAGTACAAAAAACTCGATCCCGCGCCTGTTACCTATTACGACGGCGTTGTATATGTGGATCTTGATGAGATCAAACCCATGATCGCAATGCCTTTCCATCCCAGCATGGCTTATACCATCGATGACGTAAACGCAAACCTTAAAGACGTTCTTCATGACGCAGAAGAGCGCGCGAAGATATCTTTCGGAGACAAGGTCAAATACAGTCTTCAGGATAAGATCATTGACGGAAAGCTTTATACCGAACAGGGACTTATCGCAGGTTGTGCCGGCGGCGGATTTGAAAACATCATGGCTGCTGCGGATATCCTCAAAGGACAGTATATCGGAAACGACAAGTTCACGCTCAGCGTATACCCGGCTTCTACTCCTATATATATGGAGCTTATCAAGAACGGTGCCGCGGCTACTATCCTTGAGACCGGCGCTATTCTTAAGACCGCGTTTTGCGGACCTTGCTTCGGCGCAGGCGATACTCCCGCAAACAACGCTCTTTCCATCCGTCATGCGACCCGTAACTTCCCGAACCGTGAAGGTTCAAAGGTTCAGAACGGTCAGATCGCTTCCGTTGCTATTATGGACGCTCGTTCGATCGCCGCTACTGCTGCGAACAAGGGCTTCCTCACCAGTGCGGAAGGCTTCGAAGGCTTCAAAAAATACACCTATCACTTTGATTCAAACATCTACGCAAACCGCGTATATGACAGCCACGGCGTAGCTCATCCCGAGGTAGAACTCGTAGAAGGACCGAATATCAAGCCTTGGCCCAAGATGACGGCTCTTACCGATGACGTTATGCTCAAAGTAGTTTCCGAGATCCACGATCCGGTTACCACTACAGACGAGCTGATCCCTTCGGGCGAAACTTCTTCGTTCCGTTCAAATCCTCTCGGACTTGCTGAGTTTACTCTCAGCCGCAAGGATCCCGGATACGTTCCCAAGGCAAAAGCCGTTCAGGCAGTTGAGTACGCCCGTCAGGACGGCACTGCTCCCGCTGACTTTGATTGTGCATACGAAGCTCTTAAAGGTGCCGGAATCGCCGTCGATCCCATGAATACCGCCATCGGCTCCACTATCTTCGCGGTTAAGCCGGGCGATGGCTCGGCGCGTGAGCAGGCCGCTTCCTGCCAGAAGG
>DFFO01000071.1 GCA_002369255.1 Lachnospiraceae bacterium UBA3774 | reverse complement strand
CAAAAAAGTTTTTTGCTGCGACCTGACTTTTTCCGCTACGGCAAACCCCATTGTATATGAAGGCGGGGAGCCTGTTTTTATAGACTCTGAATACGAGACCTGGAATATGGATCCGGAGGCGCTTGAAAAGGCATTTTCCGTCTATCCGGACGTAAAGATCATAATTATCGTTCATCTTTACGGCACGCCCGCAAAAATGGACGAGCTTACTGAGATCGCCGACAGACACGGAGCGATCATCATTGAAGATGCCGCGGAATCCTTTGGCTCTTCCTACAAAGGCAAACAGACCGGCGGATTCGGAACTTACAGCGTTGTCTCGTTCAACGGGAATAAAATAATCACCGGAAGCAGCGGTGGAGTTTTCCTTTGCGACGATGAGGCCGACGCGGCGTTGGTACGCAAATGGAGCACCCAGAGCCGTGAGACGGCTCCGTGGTATCAGCACCGTGAAATGGGCTTCAATTATCGTATGAGTAATATCGTGGCCGGAGTAGTAAGAGGACAGCTCCCGTATTTGCAGGAGCATATAGATCAAAAGACTGCGATATATGAAAGATACAAAAAAGGCTTTTCGGGGCTGCCCGTCCGCATGAATCCCATCGGAAAAGACGTGATTGCCAACCACTGGCTAAGCTGCATTCTGATAGACAAAGAAGCGATGTGCGATCAGATGCGCACCGCGACCGAGACTTCATTTGTCGCAGAAGACGGCAAGAGCTGCCCTACGCAGATACTTCAGGCGCTCGAGGCGATCAACGCAGAGGGAAGGCCCATCTGGAAGCCTATGCATCTGCAGCCGACCTTTGAAGGCTGCGGCTTTGTGACAAAAGACGGATTAAAGGCGCCCGGAGAGGGCGGCGACGTATCGTCGGATATTTTCGAGAGAGGTCTTTGCCTCCCCTCGGACAACAAGCTTTCCGCACAGGATCAGGACGTTATCATTGAGCTTGTCAGGAGCTTCTTCTCAAAGGAGACAAAGGCGTGAGGGAAGTTTATTACGACTTTTCAAAGGCCCGGCTTCCACGGACGTTTTACTCGGGATTTGTAAAACGGTTTTTGGATATTATTATCTCCGGACTTGCGCTTATTGTTTTATCGCCTGTTTTGCTCATAATAAGCGTGCTTGTCCGTGTAAAAATGGGATCGCCCGTTATCTTCAAACAGGAACGCCCCGGAAAAGACGAAAAGATATTTACCATCTGGAAATTCCGCACCATGAACGAAAAGCGCGGCGAAGACGGAGAGCTTCTCGAGGCGGGAGACAGACTGACGGGGCTTGGACTTTTTTTGCGCAGGACTTCGCTTGACGAGTTGCCGGAATTCTGGAACGTATTTAAAGGAGATATGAGCCTTATAGGTCCCAGACCGCTGCTTGTAAAATATCTGCCGTATTATCACGGAAGAGAGCATCTTCGTCATGTCATCAGACCCGGGATCACCGGTCTTGCCCAGGTAAACGGGCGCAATTACATAACGTGGGATGAGAGGTTTGAAAAAGACGTGGAATACGTAGAGTCGGTTTCTTTTTGGCTGGACGTGAAGATATTTTTTAAAACAATAAAAAACATTTTTGTGAGAGAAGGGGTGGCCTCGGATCCCAACGAGGCAGAACTTAAACTGGAAATAGCGAGGCAGGATTCGCCGCAGGAGCCGATCTTTGCGGAGAATGACGACTGAGACTTTTTTCGGTTTTTAGGAGAAGGAAATGAAAAAAATCACTATCGGTGCGGCGGGAGCCGGCAGGGCGTTTACGCTTCAGATGGACGCGCTTAAGTACGTTTACGGCGTAGACATACGGAAAAAAACGATCATGGGAAGAAGACCCGAGCAGGTCATTCCCATGAAAGAAAAATACGGTTTTGAAAAAGACGTATATGACTATGAGGAGCTCATCAGCGATCCTGAAATAGACGTAGTCCATATACTTACGCCGCCGTACGTACATGAGGAGATGACTCTTCGCGCGCTTGAAGCGGGCAAGCACGTCATTTGCGAAAAGCCTTTTATCGGTTATTTTGAAAAGGCGACGAAGTCCGAAATGTACGCCGAAGTGCAAAGAAAGCTCGAGAAAATTAAGGAAACAGCCCAAAGGACAGGCAAAAAAGTAATGTATGCCGACAATGCCGTATATGCTCCGAGCGTTATCAGGACGGCCGATTTTATCCGGGCCAAAAAGAGCAAGATATTATTTATGAAGGGTGAGGAAAGCCTCAAAGGTTCCAGCTCTCCGGTCGCGGGATACTGGTCAAAGACAGGAGGAGGGACGTTTAGCCGCAACGGCGCGCACCCCATTTCGATGATCCTCTGGCTCAAATCTCAGGAAGCGCTTGCAAGAGGAGAAAGCATAAGACCCGTGAGCGTGCTTGCAGATATGGAAATGATTTCGCCGGCTCTTACGGAGTATGAGCACCGTCACATAGACGCAAGACCTGTGGATACCGAGGATCTGAGCACTGCCATAATAAAATTTTCCGACAATACGAGAGCAGTGGTAATGGCGACGAATATCTTCCTCGGCGGCGTCAAGGATTATGTCGAGCTTTACTGCAATGATGGGACATATTACTGCAAAACGACTATGTCGGACGTTTTGAAGACGTATTTCCTCGATGAGGACGGCATACAGGATATGCGCCTTTCCGAGCTGTGCCCTTCAAAAACTGGCTGGAACAACGCTTCTTGTGCCGACGATCTGCTCAGAGGTTATATCGGAGAGATGCAGGATTTTATGGAATGCATCGCGCAAGACAGGGAGCCTCTCTCCGGAATCGACCTTGCCTGTGAGTGTACAAAAATAATATATGCTGCTTACCGTTCCGCCGAGATCGGAAAAGCGGTCGAACTATAAAGAGGTTTATATGAGCAGAGTAAAAGATTACATAATAGATTATATCCAAAGAGAATACGATCTTCCCAAAGACATAGATACAGACTCTTTCAATTATATGGAAAACGGATACATCGATTCCATGGGTCTGATACAGTTTGTAGTTCTTTTGGAGGACGAATTTTCGATCACATTTGATGACGAAGAGCTGTCTCTGCCGGAGTTTAAGACAATAGGCGGCCTCGAAAAGATCATAACAGAAAAAATGGAGGCCGGTCAGTGAAAAAACTGTATATCATAGGCGCAGGAGGCTTCGGACGCGAGGTTCTTCAGTGGATAAAGGACATAAACAAAGTCAGTCCGAGATGGGAAATCGCCGGTTTTCTTGACGACGATCCGGACGCGCTTGAGGGCTACCCCTGCGACGCCAGGATAGTCGGGGGGATAAAGGATCATGAAATAAGATCAGATGAAGAATTTGTGCTCTGCATCGCAAACCCTTCCGTCAAACAGCAGATCGCGGAGGACTACCTTAAGAGAGGCGCGGTTTTCCCGGTTATCATTCATCCTACCACGGTATTGACGGACTATACAGAATACGGAGAGGGAACTATACTTTGGCCTTACGCAAAAATCGCGGTAAATTCGCGGTGCGGGCGCTTTTGTACGATCCTTTCACGCGATATAGGACATGATATCAGCATAGGAGATTACTGCTTTATAGCTACAAATACCACCATGCTGCGCAATATCACGGTGGGAGACCGCGTATTTATTGCCAGCAACGCAGTCATAGCCAATGACGTGACAATAGGCGACGATGCATATATAGGAATGGGGAGCATAGTCATGAAGGACGTTCCCGCAAAATGCAAAACATTCGCAAATCCTGCAAGGATATTACCTTCATAAACAGAGGTTATTTTCATGAAAAGACTCGTTTCAGACGCTTTTTTTGACAGCGCTGAAAAAAATCCTTTAAAAACAGCCATTATCTGCGACGGCGCTTCCATATCATACGGAGAGCTTGCAAAAACCGTTTGCAGATATTCCAATTTTCTGCTTGAAAACGGCGTAGAATACGGCGACCATATCGGCATCCCGATGACGAGCAGCATCCCGTGTATAGCGCTTTTTCTTGCTGCCTGCGAGATAGGAGCGGGCCTTGTTCCGATCAATCCTTCTATGCCTGCTGCGGCAGCTGCAAAGGTATTTGACTCCGGCGACGTAAAGCACCTTATAGCAAACAAGGCTTTTTTAAGACGCGCAGGAGACGGGCTGTGTTCTGAGGGATCGCATTTTTGCCTTGACGGAGATCACCCGGGAGCGATCAGCTTTTCCGAAAGCGAAAAATGCAGCGAAAAAAGACCCGTATGCGAGGCTGTTACCGGCGATGAAACGCTGCTTTTGATCATGACCTCGGGCTCTACCGGAGATCCCAAGCCCATAGATATATCTCAGAATTGCAAGCATATAAGGGCAAAGGTCTTTACAGAGCTTTACTTACTTACGGAAGATGACGTGATACTTGCGGCGACGCCTATGTACCACACGCTTGCGCTTCGCCTGGTGCTTCTTGCGCTTCGGATAGGCGCAGTCAGCGTCGTGCTCCCGAGATTTACGCCCGCGCTTTGGATGGAATGTGTAAACAAAAACAAAGTTACCTTTACGATAGCTGTCAGCTCTCAGCTCGCGCAGATAAGCGAAAGACTTAATGAAGGCGCAGATATCAGCTGCATAAGATGCGTCGTTTCCTCGTCGGCATGGCTTGAGCCTGCGGTAAAAGAACGGCTCATCGAAAAGATGAACTGTGAATTTCACGAGATATACGGCACGTCTGAGATATCATCTCCTACGGATATAGACTTCAGGATGTCTGCTGAAAAGAAACGCTCGGTGGGAAAATGCGTCCCGGGAGCAAGGATCCGCATCCGCCGTGAGGACGGCACGCAGGCACAGCCCTATGAGGTAGGAGAGATTACGGCAGATACAGTACAAAAGTTTAAAGGATATTATAAGAGGCCGGATCTGACAAAGGCTGCTTATGACGGGGAGTGGTTTCGCACAGGAGACCTCGGTTACGTAGATGAAGACGGATACCTGTATTTTTCCGGACGCATAAAGGAAATAATAGTTACCGGCGGAATAAACGTATATCCTCAGGATATAGAAACCATGCTGCTTGAACTTCCAAACGTCAGGGAGTGCGCGGCTTTTGCGCTTACGGACGATTCGCTCGGAGAAATAGTCGCTCTTGCGGCCTCGCCTGCCGACGGGATGGAGCTTAGCGAGCGAGAGATAGCGGTTGCCTGCGCGAGAAATCTCGCGGATTATCAGCAGCCCAGAAAGATATTTATTGTCGATGAGATCCCCAAAAACGCGATGGGCAAAATCAGCCGCGTTCAGCTTGGGGAGATTTTCCGGGAGCAGATATCATGAGAGTATTGGTCTTCGGGATGTCTGCGGACAAGTTCGGGGGAATAGAATCATTTCTCCTCAATATGAACAGGCATATGAACGGCGAGTGCATATTTGATTACGTGATCGTCGGAAAAAGCTGTATCTACGAAGACAAAGTAAAAGCCGGCGGAGGAAAGGTCTTTTATACCACGCCCTATTCGCAAAATCCTTTAAAGCATTTAAAGGAGCTGCGGCAAATCGTCAAAGAATGCCGGGATACGCACAAAACGGCGTATTTCAACCTCTTTTCAATGGTGCACTTGATCCCGGTCATGCTGTGCGAAAGATACGGCTACAAAATAGTCTTTCACTCTCACAACAGCAGCATCCCCAAAAGAGGCGCCATCGACCCCTACAGGCTTTTGCACGCGATAGGAAGGAAGATATACGGAGGCAGAAAAAATATAACAAGACTTACCTGTGCTCCGAAAGCCGCGGAATTTATGTTCGGAAAAGGGAAAAACAGAAGCGCCCGGATGATATACAATGCGGTTGAGCCGGACAGGTTCCGTTTTTCGCCCGAGGCAAGAGAAAGTATAAAAAAAGAGCTCGGTTTTTCGGGGAAAAAAGTCATCGGCTTTGCCGGAAGACTGGAGCAGCAGAAAAACCCGCTCTTTTTAATAGATATTTTTGAGGAAATAGCGAAAAAAGACGACGCCTGCCGCTTCCTGATCCTGGGTGACGGGTCCATGAGACTGGCTATCGAAGAAGCGATCTTAAAGAAGGGCCTTGGAGACTTGGTCTGCCTGCTGCAGCCAAGGCCCGACATAGAAAAGTTTTACAGCGCGATGGATCTGTTCCTGCTGCCTTCGCTTTTTGAAGGTCTGCCGGTGGTGCTGGTGGAAACCCAGGCAAACGGGCTTTTGTCGCTTGTCAGCAGCGAGGCCGTTCCAAGGGAAGCCGAGGTGCGGGAAGGCTTTATTATATTTTGCGATCACAAGTCTTCCGCAAAAGACTGGGCAAACGCCGCGATCTGTGCTTTGGATATGCATCGCGACAGATATGAATGGAATGATGCGGTTAAAAAATCGCATTTTGATATAGATACCGAGGCCGGAAAACTAAAGGAAGTACTTTTGTAACCGGCGCGGGGACTGTTACGGATTATAAAAAATGAGACACAGAGGAACAAATTTTAAACTTGAGGTTACGTCAAAGAACATATTTGACGCACTTTGTTCATACATGTGGACAAGGTATATCATCGTTCTTTTCGTGATCATTGTTCTAAATAGGGTTATCGGCCACGAGGTCACAAACGTGCTGATAATTGTTGTTCCGAGTCTGCTTGTTATCGGCGCGATCCCGTATATGTTAAAAAAGCTGAAGATGCGGGATATTCTGGCATATCTGGGCTTTGCCGCGGTCTATATCCTGAGCATGATGTTCTCGGAATACAGAGTTTCGGAATATCTGTCTGAAAATCTGTTTGATACCCTCATCAGATTTGCGCCGCTGTATTTCCTCGGCATATGCATCCGTGATGAAGAAACCGTGAAAAAAATGCATACGGTTTCGATCGTTTCCATATTCATAAACGTGCTCTTTATCATCGTTGCGTCTCCTTTCCTGAACGAAGAGACGGATCAGATGTCATTTTCCTATTATATATTGCCGCACATCTGCCTCGCTTTGTTCTATGCCGCAAAGGACAAAAAAATGATAGACGTTGCGGCTGCTTTTGCCGGATTTATATGTATTATCGTATTCGGAACGAGGGGCCCGCTTCTTGCGCTTGCCCTGATTTTTCTGTTTTATTTCCTGTTTTACAAAAAATACAAGCACAGGATCGTCGGACGCATACTTGCGCTGGTTATCATTGTCGGATTCTACTTCCTTGCGCTGTGGTTCCTGTTCTTCTATGGCGCGAGTCTTTCAAAACTTGTGCTCCGCACAAATATCATCAACAATCTCAGCATTGAGGGCTTTTTCTTTGACAACGGGCGCTTTGACATCGCAGAATCCGTCTGGAAAAGGCTTGTCATGGATCCCTTTGCCATAAGAGGGCTTGCCGCGGACAGAGTTCTTACAAACAGCTACGGGGAGGTTTTCCACTATTCGCATAATCTGTTCCTCGAATTGCTGTACAGCTTTGGAGCGATAGGCGGCGGTCTTGCGATATTCAACTGTGTGTTTGTATACATCAGAGGAATTGTAAAATGCGGAAACAGGGCAGTAAAAGGCGTAATACTGACGCTTTTGGCTTCCACCGGATTTTTCAAACTTATGATTTCCAGCTCGTTCCTGCTTGAACCGTCGTTCTTCCTGCTGATAGGAATATGCGTCGGATCGGCAAGGATCGCGAAAAAGGAGACGGATGATGAAACAAGGCTATTACATATATAACGTTCTTGAAGATTTCGCGGCGGAAGGCGTTCTGCGCAAGATAAACATGCAGGTGGGCGAGTTTGAAAAGGTAATGCCATTTACGCGGATAAATGTCAACCGCGGACGTCTTTCAACCCTTCAAAAGCTCATTCGTGTTCTGCCGTTTTGCAGACATTTTGACTACAAAAAAGACATAGGAAAGCTCGAAGATCCAAAGGTGATATACGTCAGACGATCGATCATTGAACGCGGGCTTGTTGACTTTTTCAAAAACATAAAAAAAGAGTACCCCGACTGTCTTATCATTCTTGAAATGCCTGTTTTCCCGTATTTTAAGGACGCTTTTTGTCACAGCGTGCCTCATTTTATCAGAAATCTGCCTCTTTGGTTTAAGGATACCATATACAGAAAAAAGCTTTACAGGTATGTAGATTATATATCTACGTTTTCAGACGAAAAAGAAATCTGTAAAGTGCCGACACTTAAGATAAAAAACGGCATTCAGGTAGATAAGGTCGCGCCGCTTTCGCCGCGGGAAGACGACGGGTGCTTAAATATCATGTCCGTAGCGGTTATGGCCGTTCATCACGGCTTTGAAAGGCTGATCGAGGGCATGGCGCGGTATTATGAAAACGGCGGAAAGCGAAACGTGGTATATCACGTTGTGGGGTACGGCCCCGAGGAAGAGTATTACCGCAGCCTCGTGTCAAAATACGGGCTTGGAGATCGGGTGTTTTTTTACGGAAAAAAGACCGGAGAGGAGCTTGACAGGATATACGAAAAGACGGATATGGCGCTGGCCTCTCTTGGAATGTACAAGATAAACTTAAAGTCCGGGAGCTTTATAAAGACCGGAGAGTATCTGGCAAAGGGTCTTCCGATGATTACAGGCTGCGAGGTGGACGTGCTTGACCATTCGGATTTTGATTATTTTATCGAATTCCCGAATGACGCTTCGCCCATTGATATTGAAAAAGTAATTGATTTTTACGACGGGCTCGTAAGCAGAGGAAAGGAAAAAATGATTGCCGATATCCGCGCCTACGCCTACAAAAAAGCGGATATGTCTGTGGCTTTAAGCTCCGTTACCGACGTTATGAGATCAGCCCTTTCGAAAGATGTATAAGAAGAAATGAAGATAGGCATACTTACTTTTCACAGAAGCATAAACAACGGAGCCTTCATGCAGTGCTACAGCCTTTGCAAAAAGCTTCAGGCCGATTTCCCGCAGCACGAGATTTCGGTTATAGATTACGGGATGCCAAAGGTCGATGAAGCGCTTTATCCGGCGACTTTAAAACAATATATCGCCGGCGCGGCGACCCCGAAACGCAAAGTGCATCTTGCTCTGAATCTGCTGAAAGATCCGGGCATACTTCGTCGCCAGCGAGAGAAAAACGCCGCTTTTGCAAGCGCCGTAAAACAGCTCCCGCTTTCACAAAAAAAGATATATTCAAACGATACGAAAGAACTTTTTGAATATATAGACAAAAGCTTCGACGTGGTGATATCCGGAAGCGACGCTGTCTGGAACTATACTTTAAGAGGTTTTCCAAATCCCTATTTTCTGGATGAGGGTATCGGCGCGGCCAAGCTTTCCTATGCGGCCAGCTGCTTTGGGATGAATTACGAAAAGATCCCGGAGAGCGAGGCAAAAAAGATAAAAACGATTTTTGATTCCTACAGATTTTTGGGGGTGCGGGATTCCGAATCGGAAAAATTTGCAAAAATGACAGGTACTTCGGTAAGCCCGGTGCATACGTGCGATCCCACCGTTTTTCTGAACGTGAACGAATTGCCGGTTGACAAAAAGCTTCTTGAAAGAAAGCTCCTTGACGCAGGTTATGACTTTGACCGGGAGACGCTTTGCGTAATGGCAGACGATAAACTTTGCTCGATGGTAAAAGAAAAGTTCGGCAGGGATTATCAGATCGTTTCGCTGTTCAATTACAGCAAATATGCCGACGTCAATCTTTATGGCATAAATCCGTTTGAGTGGGCGAGCGTGTTCGGCCTTTTCAGGCTTACTATTACCACATATTTTCACGGCACGCTGCTGTCTTTAAGAAACGGCACTCCCGCGGCGGTGCTTGCGCTCGATACGGAATATACAAGAAATCATATTTCGAAAACTATGGATTTTTTGACGAGGGTCGGCCTTGAAAAATGGTACTTTACCGATATTATGTCGCTCGGTACAGGCGCGGAAGAGATACTGAAAAAAGACCGTAAAGAAGAAATAATCTCCGCCATGAACAAAGAGGCGGAAAGCTATAATGTATTTAAAGAATGCCTTAAGGGAATTTTGGAGGAATAATAATGGTAAACGTAATAGGATTGGGGTACATAGGACTTCCTACGGCGCTTATGCTCGCGTCTTCCGGCGTGGAAGTGGTCGGAACCGACTACAACAAAGAGCTGGTCGCAACGCTTAGCAGCGGCAGGACGACGTTCAAGGAAAAAGGGCTTGACGAGCTCTTTGAGGCGGCGCTTAAAGCCGGGATCACTTTTACTACGGAATATCAGGAAACGGATACGTACATAGTATCCGTCCCCACACCGTACGACAAATTCAGCAAAAAGGTAGACCCTGCCTATGTTGTAGCTGCGGTAAGGAAAGTGCTTTCCGTATGCAAAAAGGGCGCAACCGTGGTAGTGGAATCCACCGTGTCTCCCGGCACCATCGAAAAAGCGGTCAGACCAGTGCTTGCCGAGCTCGGACTTGAGGCCGGAAAAGACGTCAATCTTGTTCATGCTCCGGAGAGGATCATTCCCGGAAATATGGTCTATGAACTGATACACAACAACAGGACGATCGGCGCCGACGACAGACAGGTCGGAGAAAAAATAAAAGAGCTGTATTCGTCATTTTGCAAAGGCGAAATAGTGGTTACCGATATAAAAACGGCTGAAATGACAAAGGTAGTGGAAAATACGTACCGCGCCGTAAATATCGCTTTTGCAAACGAGCTGGCAAAGATATGCCGCCATGATGATATGGATGTTTACGAGATCATCAGGATCTGCAACATGCATCCGAGAGTAAACATCTTAAAGCCGGGTCCCGGAGTAGGGGGACACTGCATTTCGGTCGATCCGTGGTTTCTCGTCGGCGATTATCCGGGACTTGCCAAGGTCATAGACGAGGCAATGAAAACAAATGACAAAATGCCTGATTTTGTGCTGAACCGCATCTATGAGATAATGCAGGAAAATGGCATGACCGATATCGGAAGAGTAGGCCTCTACGGACTGACATACAAAGAAAACGTGGACGATATGAGAGAATCACCCACGCTGCAGCTTCTTGAAAGCCAGGAAAGACATCTTGCTCCTGGCCTTAAAGTCTATGATCCTTTTATCGAAAAGGATGTGGTCAAAAATCAATATCACGATCTTAACAGCTTCCTTGACGACGTTGATCTTGTCGTGGTAATGGTAAAACACGATGAAATCGTGGAAAACAAAGAAAAACTCTCCGGAAAGACTGTGCTTGACTGTCACAATGTCATCGATCTTCCGGGAGTTTATCACATCTGAAAAAGGCAGGACGTAAAAAATGTTTATCAGGGCATCTGTAAATCATTTGCTAAAGCATAATGCGGAACTCAAAGTTATGAGCAAGAGAGTTTCGGAAAAATACGACGTTTCAAGACTTCGAGTGATCATCGACGCTATCTGGTGCTGCACGGTATACGGCACTATTTATACCGAGTATGAATGTCTGGATTTTCTGCACCGTTCGCACAAAAACAGAAAGACCTATGTAACGGTTTTCTGGCTTTTGCGAAAGATATTCAAATACAACGACGTCGAAGAGGGAAAAATCTTTCATGACAAAAGGCGGTTTAACGAGCTGTTTTCCGATTTTGTAAAAAGAAAACACGTCAGCCTCCTTGACGCTCCCGAAGAAGAGATAAAGGAATTTCTTGAAAACAATGACAGAGCCGTCATGAAAAACTCCGGGGGCTGCTCCGGAAAGCAGGTTCACATAATAGATACAAAGGATATGAGCGTGGAGGATTTTCTGACGTATGCCCGCGAAAATTCCTATGATATGGCAGAAAAGGTCATAGAAAACTGCGACGAGATAAAACGCCTTAATCCCACTTCGCTCAATACCATCAGGATCGTTACGATACATTCCGAAAACTTTTTCAGGGTCATGGTCGCATGCCTTCGTATAGGCTCTGTCGGAGCGGATGTGGATAACGTTTCATCGGGCGGAACGGTTGCGAGAATTGACAAGGAGACCGGAAAAATAGATACGACCTTCCGCGTAAACGAGTTTAGAAGACTTCCCGCAAGCCAGGCCGGACGCGATGAGATCGGAATGGAGATCCCGTTCTGGGAAGAAGCCGTAGAGCTTGTCAGAAATGCTTCAAAAGTGCTTAAAAACACGCATATAGTCGGCTGGGACGTCGCGATCACCAAGGACGGACCGCTGTTGATAGAAGGCAACGAGTCCTTCAATACCGCTTCTATGGAGCTTTATTATGACCATACGCAGCCGGGTCTCAAAGCTGATTTTGAGGCCGCGCTTGCCATGGTGGATAAGGATTTGCAGAAAGCTTAAATGGAAAACAGCAGGACAAAAAACACATTGCTCAATGCCGTCGGCGGAGTGGCCGTCAGGATCATCACGCTGCTGACGATGTTTATTACCCGTACGATATTCATACGGGTTCTCGGTATGGAATACGCCGGAGTTTCCGGCGTTTTTACTGACGTTCTGACAATGCTTTCCTTTGCGGAGCTTGGCATAGGCCAGGCGATCACGTACGCGCTATATAGGCCCATAGCTACCGGCGACGAAAAACAGATCGCCAAGCTCATGAACGTTTACAGGCGCATATATATGGTGATTGCGGCTATCGTGCTTGCCGTCGGAACCGCGCTGATACCTTTTCTGAAATATATAATAAAAGACGTGCCGAGCGTAAAAGAGGATATAAAAATCATTTATGTCTTCTATCTTTTGAATACGGCTTCGTCATATCTGCTGATTTACAAAGCCACCTTCCTTACGGCCGCGCAAAAAGATTACGTGGTTTCAAAATTCAGGGCGATTGTTTCGGTGGTAAAGGCCGCGATCGAATGCGTGCTTCTTTTGGTATTCAAGAACTTTTTGATATATCTGGCTTTCTCTGTCGCCGCAAATCTGGCGCAAAATTTTATCGTCGCAAAGGTGGCTGAAAAACAGTATCCGGTGCTTAAAGAAAAAAGCGTCGAAAAGCTTGAGCCCGCGGAACGGAAAAAACTGTTTTCGGACGTGAGAGCGCTGGCTCTTTACAAGGTCTCCGGCACCGTTTTAAACGGCACGGACAGCGTCATAACATCATCTATGCTCGGTACCGTTTTCGTAGGTATCCTGGGCAATTACAATCTTATCACAAACAACGTATATCTGTTTGTAATGCAGCTTTTCAACGCGACCTCCGCAAGTATCGGAAACCTCGCCGTAAAGAGCACTCCGGAGCATCAGCACAGGATATTCAGGCAGATGCTGTTTCTTGCATTCTGGATTTACTGCGTTTGCGCCACCTGTCTGTGGACGCTTTTTAATCCGTTTATGTATCTCTGGCAGGGAAAAGAAAACTCTTTTTCCGCATTTGTAGTTGCTCTGCTTATTGCGGATTTTTACGTAAAAGGAGTGCTAAGCCCCATATCGCAGTTTCGCACGTCAAACGGGCTTTTTGTACAGGGAAAATACAGGCCTGTCATTATGGCGGCGCTTAATATCGGCATTTCCATCCTGCTTGCAAAGTATATCGGAATAGCCGGAATAATACTCGGAACGCTCATATCAAGAGCTTTGACGCAGCTTTGGTACGACCCCTGGCTTATATACCGCATGGTTTTTTTCAAAAGTGTATGGGAGTATTTTCTCGTGTATTTCCTTTATATTGCGGTCACCGTGGGATGCTGCGCCGCGTCGCAGTTTTTACTGGGAGCGGTTTATCCGGGCAGCGGTTTTGTGCAGCTTATTATAGGCCTTGTTATAAGTCTTGTGATCTCAAATCTTGCGATCATTCTTTTGTTTTGCCGCACGCGGGAATTTAAGGCCATTATGGAAATAGTCAAAAAAACTATAAGGAGAAGAGTGTGATGAAAAAGGTAATGCTGGTATTCGGGACAAGGCCCGAAGCAATAAAAATGTGCCCTCTCGTAAATGAATTAAAGGGCAGGACCGGCATAAAAACCGTCGTCTGCGTCACAGGCCAGCACAGACAGATGCTTGATCAGGTGCTTGCCGCCTTTGACGTCACTCCTGATTATGATCTTTCTCTGATGAAGGAAGGCCAGACTCTTTTTGATATTACGACAGGAGTATTAAACGAAACAAAAGACGTTCTTACAAAAGAAAAGCCCGACGTGGTGCTGGTTCACGGAGATACCTCTACTACGTTTGCCGCCGCGCTTGCCTGCTATTATCTGCAGATACCGGTAGGGCACGTCGAAGCGGGTCTTCGGACTTATGACATATATTCGCCGTACCCGGAGGAATTCAACCGGGAAGCTGTTTCCTGTATCAGCAGTTACAATTTCGCTCCGACAAGGCTCGCCGCCGACAACCTCATCCGTGAGGGGAAAAACCCAGAGACTGTCTTTGTTACGGGAAATACGGTTATAGACGCCATGAAGCATACCGTTACCGATGATTATTCCCATCCCGAGCTTGACTGGGTCGGCGACAAAAAGCTGATTCTTATAACGGCGCACCGCAGGGAAAACCTCGGTGAGCCCATGCATAGCATGTTTCGCGCGATACGCAGAGTGCTGGAAGAACATCCGGAGTGCAGAGCCATATATCCGATACATATGAATCCCGTAGTAAGAAAAGCGGCTGACGAAGAGCTCTCAGGTTGTGATACAATACATATAATAGAGCCGGTCGACGTTTTTGACTGCCACAATTTTGAAGCCAGATGTCACCTCTGCCTTACGGATTCCGGCGGAATACAGGAGGAATGTCCGTCATACGGCAAACCCGTTCTTGTTATGCGCTCTGTTACCGAGCGTCCCGAAGGCGTAGACGCCGGCACGCTCAGGCTGGTCGGAACAGACGAGGAAACGATATACAACAATTTCCGGGAATTACTGGAGGACGAAAAAGCCTATGAAGCCATGGCGCACGCATGCAATCCTTACGGGGACGGCAATGCATGCAAAAGGATCGCGGACGTTCTTGAAAAAGGAAGCTGCGAGCCGTGGAATGTATAAGGCAAATGTTTTATAATAAGCAATGGAGGGCAAAAAAATGCCAAGGTCAGTTTTGGTAATAATGGGAGGAACATCCTCTGAAAGAGAGATTTCCCTAAAAAGCGGAGAGGCTATGTATAAAGCGCTCTGCAATAAGGGTTATAACGCCGAAAAATTCATATTGAACGCAGACAACTGCGGCGAGATAATTGCCAAAAAACCGGATCTTGCGGTACTTGCGCTTCATGGAAAATGCGGCGAGGACGGCACTATCCAGGGCCTGTTAGAGCTTGCGGGGATACCCTATACCGGGTCCAAAGTAGCTTCATCGGCCATGTGCATGGATAAGATCATCACAAAAAAAATGTTTGAGCAAAGCCATATCCCTACCGCAAAATATATATGCGTTTTCCGCGGAGAAACCCCTGACTTTCCGGGTCTTGCAAAAAAGGCCGTCTCAGAACTTGGACTTCCTCTCGTGGTAAAGGCGCCCTGTCAGGGCTCGAGCGTCGGAGTCAAAATAGTAAAGACGTCCGGCGAGCTGCCCAAGGTACTTAAAGAAATCTATCAATATGACAATGAGCTTCTTATAGAAGAATTCTTACCGGGAACTGAGCTTACCGTTCCGCTCATGGAGGACGAAAACGGCGTAAAGGCGCTTCCCGTCATAGAGATAGTGTCTGAAAACGAGTTTTATGATTTTGAATCGAAATATGCGCCGGAAATGAGCCATCACATCATCCCCGCGAGGATTCCGGACGATATCATGTCCGAAACCTCTGCGCTTGCCGTGCAGGCGTACAAGGCGCTTTTGTGCAATGGAGTTGCAAGGGTGGATTTTATTCTCGGAGCGGACGGAAAACCGCGAGCCGTTGAGATCAATACCATCCCGGGCATGACGGCCACCAGCCTTGTGCCCGACGCTGCGGCATATCTCGGGATCAGTTTTGACGATCTCGTTGATATGATAGTTAAAACATCCGGAGAAAAATAATGTATCATCGCTGCTGGGTCGAGATAGACCTGAACATTCTTTTAAACAATTACCGCATTTTTAAGGAACACCTCGGAAAAGACCAAAAGGTAATGGCCGTGGTAAAAGCGGACGCCTATGGACACGGAGCCGTAAAAGTGGCTCAGACCTTAAGCAAAGAGGGCTGCAGCGACTTTGCCGTGTCAAATATCGACGAGGCGATAGAGCTTCGCGAGGCCGGAGTGCAGGGTCAGATACTGATCCTCGGATATACTCCGGAGGAAAGGGCAGAGGATCTCGTAAAATACGATATTACGCAGACGCTTTTATCTGACGAATACGCGCAGACGCTGGCGGGCATGAACGTCAAAGGCATAAAGGCTCAATTTGCAATAGATACCGGAATGAACCGCATCGGACTTGACGCAGACGACCCTTTGGAATGTGAGAGGGTCATCAGGAAATATGACGGAAGCTTTCTGCTTGATGGTATCTTTACACATCTTTGCGTGGCGGATACGCCGAGTGAACAGCATTTTACAGATGTGCAGATATCAAAGTTCAAAGAGGTAGTTGCTCGCGTTTCCGACATGAAGCTGCCCTATATCCACTGCTTAAATTCCGCAGGAGGCTTGTGGCAGGAGCATTACGGCTGTTTTGCGAGACTCGGGATCGTTCTTTACGGAATAAAACCCGATTATCTTAATACCTTGCCCCGCGGCATAAAACCCGCTCTGAAATGGAAATCAGTCGTATCCATGGTAAAAAAGGTATATAAGGGCGAGAGCATAGGATACGGACGGTCATATATGGCTTTTGACGATATGATGGTCGCCACGATTCCGATAGGTTATGCAGACGGGTACAACAGACTTCTTTCAAACAAAGGAAAGGTCTTTATAAACGGAAAACCCGCAAAGATTCTCGGCCGTGTGTGCATGGATCAGATGATGGTTGACGTTACGGACATTCCCGAGGCAAAGCTTGGAACGGAGGTTGAGCTTCTCGGCGATCACTATGACGCCGACGATATGGCTCAGGAGATCGGAATTATCGGTTATACCATACTTTGCGGCATTTCAAAGAGAGTTACCAGGATATATATCAACGATTCTTTGCAGGATATGGAAAAAACCGGAGATTGAGTGTATAATAAGCAAATATTTTTAATTACCGGAAGGGGAAATATATGAAGCACATCGATGTGAAACAGATTTTTGCCGACAAGGCTTACGGCAGCGAGGTCACTGTCTGCGGCTGGGTACGCACAGCGAGAGATTCCAAAAACGTTGCGTTTATAGAGCTTAATGACGGCACAAGTTTGAAACATCTTCAGATAGTTATAGACAAATCGGGCGGCACAAAGTATTCGCAGGACGCCCTGCGCCTCGGTACAGCCTTAAAGATCAGCGGCAAAACAGTTCAGGGAAGAGATGACGTTCCGGAGATAAACGCCTCAGAAATAGAGATCCTCGGAAGCTGCCCTCTCGAATATCCCCTCCAGAAAAAGAGACATACGCTGGAATTCCTTCGCACCATGCCTCATC
>DFFO01000006.1 GCA_002369255.1 Lachnospiraceae bacterium UBA3774 | reverse complement strand
GAAAAAGCTTTCTGATCTGGCTGCTGAAAAGTCGGAAAAAGAAGAATTTATTAAAAAATCCTGTGTTTACAGAGATATGATAAAACTGGGAGCCGACAAGCTCTCTGCGCGGATCGAAATAGCGTCTGCCGAAGAAAAGCTGATTTGCAGCGATAAGGTAGATTTCTTTGCGGGCTGGATCCCGGAGGAAAAAGTTTCTTTGCTGGATGATCTTATTGCCGGATATGATGCGGCTTATGAGACCGAAACCCCGTCCGAAGAGGAATATCCGTCTGTTCCTGTAAGCCTTAAAAACAATAAACTCACAAATTCGCTAAATATGGTAACGAATATGTATTCGCTGCCTCAGTACGGAAGCGTGGACCCGAATCCGTGGATGGCTCCGTTCTTTATCCTTTTTTACGGGCTTATGATGGCCGATATGGGATACGGCCTGATAATGATCGCCGCAGGCATTGTAGCTTTGCGTAAAATGAAGCCCAGGGGTAATTCTTTGGCTTTTTGCCAGCTGCTGCTTTATTCCGGAATTGCCACGTTTATTTGCGGCGCTCTGACGGGCGGATTCTTTAGTGACGTATTGTATCAGCTTGTGCATCTTTTCAATCCGGAAAGCACTTGGGCTGGACTTCCCTATCTTTTCAATCCTGTTAATGACAGTGAGATGGTACTATACGGTTCGCTTGTCCTCGGTGTGATACATCTTAATGTCGGAATGATCTGCAGCTTCATTCAAAAGGTCAAACATAGGAATATTGCGGGTGCGATCTGGGAAGAAGGTACGCTTTGGTTTCTGCTTATTTCGGGCATTTTGACATTTTTCGGAATAGGAAATATCAACGGCATACCCGTACTTTTGATAGCCGCTATTTTGCTGCTGCTTTTTGGCGCGGGACGAGAGGCAAAGGGCTTTAAAAAAGTGACTGCCGCGTTTGGCTGTATTTATAATACTGCTACAGGCTGGTTCGGTGATATTCTTTCATATTCGCGTATTATGGCGCTGATGCTTGCGGGCGGTGTCGTCGGTCAGGTATTCAATACCGTCGCTGTAATGCCTATGCAAAGCTCAGGCGTAAATATCATTACGATCATTGCATTTGTTGTAATATTCCTGCTCGGTCATGCTATGAACTTCGGACTGAACCTTCTGGGCTGTTACGTTCATGACCTTAGACTGCAGTGTCTGGAATATTTCGGAAAGTTTTATACTGACGGCGGAAAAGCATTTACGCCGCTTGATATAAAAGGTAAATTTATCAATCCTAAAAATAATTGATCCAGGAGGTTTTATCTTATGAATTTTTTAGAGCTGATCGGTGGAAATGCTATAGGTCTTCTCGGCGCGGCTTTCGCAGCTGCACTTGCCTGCGTTGGTTCCGCAAAAGGAACCGGTATTACCGGTGAAGCCGGAGCCGGTCTTGTTGCCGAAGATCCGAGCAAATCGGGAAAAGTTATGATACTTCAGGTTATTCCCGGTACGCAGGGCCTTTACGGTTTCGTAATTTTCTTCCTTACATATCTCAAGATTTCCGGTGCCGGAGCGGCGCTTAGCGTAGATCAGGGAATGTCGGTTCTTATGGCTTGTCTTCCTATCGGTATAGGCGGCCTGCTTTCGGCCATAGCGCAGGGTAAAGTTGCCGCGGCGTCGGTTAATATTCTTGCAAAGAAACCCGACGACTGGTCGAAGGGCATGATAATGTGTATCGTTGTAGAGTTTTACGCGATCCTTTGTCTGCTTGCGTCATTCCTTATGCTTAATTCTATCGCGATCTGATAATTATTTAAAAAGAGGTTTTTTATGAAAGGTACTGATAAAATAATTGCGCATATTCAGGCCGAAGCGGCTTTGCGGGCGGACGAGATAATAAACGCCGCAAAAACAAAAGCGGACGGAATTATTGCGGAGTTCGAAAAAGAAGCTGCCGACGTTTACGCAAAAGCTTCCGAAAACGCAAAAGCCGAAGCTGCTTCACGCCTCGAAAGTGCAAAACGCGTTTGCGCAATGGAAACAAAAAAACAGACGCTTTCATTAAAGCAGGAGATGGTTTCACAGGTTTTTGACAAGGCTGCGGACGTTATAATATCACTTCCCCCGGACAGATATGAGGATTTTCTTGTAAAGCTCGTTTCGCAAGGAATGTCGTCGGGAAACGAAGAATTGATTTTTAATGAAAAAGACAGAGCCGCATATGGCGAAGCAGTCGTTAAAAAAATCAACGAATCAAAGGCTTCTTCCCTTACATTGTCTGACAAAACCGCGGATATAAACGGAGGGGTCATACTTCGCCAGGGAAATATAGAAACCAACTGCAGCGTAAAACTGCTTGTCGATTCAATGCGCAGTGTACTTGCGGCTGATGTGGTTAAGACGTTGTTCGGATAATCCCCGGAGGAAAGCAAATTGGCTGATAACAAACAAAAGTACATATGCCTCTGTGCAATGCTCCGCGCCAGGGAACCGCTGATGCTGACAAACGAAAAGGCGGCTTTGTGCTGTGACGCTCAAAGCTTTGAAGATGCTGCCAGGATCATTGGCGAATGTGGGTTTGCGGATATGAGCGGACTTGACATCGAAGGAGTCAATAAGGCTGTTTCCGATCATCTTGAAGGTATCTATGAGGAGGTAAGACGCCTTTCTCCCGGCACGGAGGCCGTAGATATTTTTTCTGCAAAATATGATTATCATAACGCAAAAACGCTGATAAAAGGCGAAGCTGCAGGAGCCGACCGGGATGGGCTTTACGTATGCCTGGGACGCGTCTTCCCGGAAAAGCTTGTTTATGCTTATACGGAAGACAATTACAGAGACGTTCCTCCCGCTATGACGGAAGCGATCAAAAAAGCAAAAGAAATCATCGGAAGGAGCGGCAATCCTCAGCAGGCGGATTTTGTGCTTGATAAAGCATATTATAAAGAAATACTCGATCTTGCAGTCGCCAGCGGAAGCGACTTTCTTGTAAAGTATGTAAAGCTGCTTATTGACGCTGCAAATTTAAAGACTCTGGTACGCGCGCTTAAGCTTGGCAAACCCCGTGATTTTATCGCTGAAGCGCTCATCGAAGGCGGAAATGCCGAGCCTTACCGCCTCATTACAATCACCGATGGCGACCAGCTGGAGGCCTTCTTTGAAGGGGAAGTGCTTTCAAAGGCGGCGGCGCTGGGAAAAGAGGTCGTCGCAGGAGAGAAGATGACCGGATTTGAGCTGGCAGTTGATAATGCGGTCAATAATTACTTGAAAGATACAAGACTGATCACCTACGGCCCTGAGGTTGTAGCCGAGTATCTTGCGGCGGTCGAATCCGAGTCGACGGCGGTCAGGATGATACTTACCTGCAAGCTTGCAGGGGTTAAGGCAGATACTATAAAAGAAAGGCTGCGTGATCTGTATGCTT
>DFFO01000069.1 GCA_002369255.1 Lachnospiraceae bacterium UBA3774 | reverse complement strand
TGCTCGGTTGGGATATCACCGACTTTGGGCAGGGCGATTTCTCAAAAATAGGTCTTTTCCTTATTACGCTTCGCAACGGTAATCAGGCGGATCCTGAGAAATATCCGAAGCCCTATGCAGAAAAGCTGATGATGGTTCAGGAAAACCAGATCACGCCCATGCATTTCCACTGGTTCAAAATGGAAGACATTATCAACTGCGGCGGCGGAAATCTTATGATAGAGCTTTACAACTCTACGCCAGACGAGCAGCTTTCCGATACTGATATCACGGTAACTATGGACGGTGTAAAGCACACCTTCCCTGCGGGAACGGTAGTACGGCTCACTCCCGGAGAGAGCATTACGCTGACCCGCGGCCTTTATCACAGATTCTGGGGAGAAGAAGGAAAGGGAACCGTGCTTGTACGCGAAGTTTCAATGACAAACGATGACAATACCGACAACAGATTCTATGATCCGACCGGAAGATTTCCGGAAATAGAAGAAGACGAAGCGCCGCTTTATCTGCTTTGCAACGAATATTGATAAAAGGGCGATAAAAAAAGGCTGTGTAAACCGGAAATTGACTGCCGGAGCTCACAGCCTTTTTTATTGCTTCAAAAACCGCGGCGAATTTAAAAAGATTAATTATTTAAGTCAAATTCTTTTTTTATAAACACTTGATTATTAGCGCACAGTTTTATATACTGTCCAGGTATGCTTAAAAATATCTGTATATACGGAGTTTATATAAAATGCGCTTTTTTGGTAAGGTTTTTTCAATAATATTATGTCTGATTATTTTTCCGGCGGCCCTCGGATGCGGGATAAATGCGGAAAGTCAGATCAAAGTAAACAGAAACATAAAAACGGAGGTCACTCCCGATGATTTCAAGGTTTTTTCGCTTGAACTGGGGGGTCTGACGGATGAAGAACTCTATAATGCTTTAAAAGACGGAGTGGAAA
The DNA here is from genome assembly GCA_002369255.1 of Lachnospiraceae bacterium UBA3774. Lineage (GTDB taxonomy): Bacteria > Bacillota > Clostridia > Lachnospirales > Lachnospiraceae > UBA3774. The sequence goes on along the minus strand of DFFO01000069.1, from coordinate 5,347 downwards.
ACTATTTCATTTCCGTAACGATCGACGGAGTGTCTTTCCCTGTATCCGGATCTGAGCTCGGAATGCGTTTCAACAGCGAACTTGATCTTTCCGACGCTGCAGACCGTATATCAAAAGGACTTTTGACTGCAGAGCAAATAGAGAAAGAGCTCGTTATCCTCGATGATGAAAAGCTTTCCGAGGAAGTGTTTATTGACGAGTATGCCTCTTATCTTCAGTTTCTGATAGAAAACGCAAAGGAAGATAAGGAAGCTGCCGAGGCCGAAAAGAAAGAGCAGCAGGAGAGCGCCGCCACGCAAAAAGCTGACGGCTCACAGGAAAGCGCCGCAGACAATTCAATGGAAACGCTGTCCGAAGAAGAGCTTGAAAGCCTTGAAGACAGGCTTGAAAAAGTTTACGGGCAGACAAGAGCGCATATCGAATACAGCACGAAAAGCAGAAAGTTTGTAGGAGTTGACGGAAAGGCGGGAGAGGCGTTTGATTTTTCGACCGCGGCTTCGACATTCTTTGATTCGGTCAAAAAGCTCGCGCCCACAATGGAATGCGTGCTGCCTGTGATCGAAAGCGACGGTGAAAAATTTGAAGGCAGCGAGCTTTTAAAAGCCGCGCTTGAAAAAGCAAACAATTATCTTTCTATTGAGATAATATATAATTTCAACCCTCCCGAGGGCAAGGCGGGACAGGAAAAAATCAATGAAAAGAATATCATGAACTATATCTATATTGCGTTAAACGGCAGAGATATAGATATAGATACCGATGAGCTTACAGTATATGCAACCTCTCTTGCGGCAAAGTATTCTTTTGTAGACGTCAAGGAAGAAGAAATTGACAAAGATACCGTAAATATTATAAGAACCGGCTGGGAAGTCGGATACAAAAAAATATATGATAACGTATTATCCAGCCTTGAAAATGCTAAGTCCGGATCGTATGAAGCCGAATATCAGCTGGTAAATGAGACCAAAAAGGCCGACAAAGACGACCTTTACGTTCTTGTGGATCTTACCGCGCAGATGGTTTACCTGTATGAGGGCGGTATTGTCATATATTCTACGCCCTGCGTATCAGGAAAGGTTTCGGCCGGCAATATGACTCATACCGGAACGTTCAAGATTTACAGCAAAGAAACGAACCGAACGCTAAAAGGAAGAAATTATTCTTCCTTTGTAAAATACTGGATGCCGTTTGACGAAAATATCGGTTTGCATGACGCGAGCTGGCGCAGCGAATTCGGCGGAGATATTTACGTATATGGAGGCAGCCACGGCTGTGTGAATCTTTCAAGATCTGCCGCAAAATACATATACAGTAAAGTAAAGGTCGGAACAAAGGTGGTTGTTACCGGAGGCCTTTCGTCTGTAAAAGGCTACTCTGGCGGCGGTTCGGATCCTGTTTCCGTAAATGATTCGACAAAAGCCACAACGAAATCAAACGAAATATCGGTTCCGGAATCTTCCGCTTTGCCAAGCTCTCAGACGTTCGAAAGCTCACATGTCCCGGCGGAATCCCCGTCTGCGCCTGACGATCCGTCCGCACAGGAAAGCCCCGGCGAACAAAGCCAAGAATCGTCTTCGGAAGATTCATCTTCACCTGAAAACGAAGACGAGTCCGAATGATTTAACGGTAGTTCTTGTTGAAGACGATTTTTTACAATATAATGAATGTGACACACTGTAAGTTGTATGTATCATTTAGGTGAAATCATGAAAAAAGCGCTAAGATCAGTATTTATCGCGATGTTTTTGTCAGCCGGAGTTTTCTCGCTGTCTGCGGTTTCTTATGCCGATGAGGAACCTTTTACCGGTTTTTGTGAAACCGAAGGCGACTGGTATTATTATGTTGACGGAGCGGTGCAGACTGAAAATACCGATTTGATAAAAGGCATTGTAAACGAAAAAAACGGATGGTGGAAGGTCGAAGAAGGCAAAGTATGCTTTGATACCGGCTTTGCCGACAACAAAAACGGAACGTGGTATATCAAAGACGGAGCAATTGTTTTTAATGCCGACGGTTTTACGGAAATAAACGGCGATTATTATCTTTTGTCGGGAGGCAGGCTAAATAAAATCACCGATACCGTAAAGGGTGTGGTAGAAGGAGAAAACGCCTGGTGGCTCGTTGAATCGGGCAAGGTCGTAAGAGACACGACGGTATTTAAGCGCTCAAACGGAAGCTGGATCGTCAGGGACGGTAAGATCGATTTTAGAGCGACCGGATTTACTGAAAATGCGGGAGACTGGTATTACTGCAAAGAAGGAAAAGTCCAGACCGGAATCAATTCAGTAGCTAAAGGAACGATAAACGGTCAGACGGCTTGGTGGTGCATCGTAAACGGAAAGGTGGTTTTTGACAACCGCGTCGCCACAAACAGCAACGGAAACTGGATCATTATCAATGGAAAGATCGATTTTGGCTTCAACGGGTTTTTTGAAAACGGTCCTTTTATCTGGTACGCAGAGAACGGAAAAATACAAAACAGCCGGACTGATATCATAAAAGGCGAGGCAAGAGGCCAGCTTGGCTGGTGGAATGTTGTAAACGGCAGGATATCCTTTGCAAATACTCTTGCAAAAAATGCCAGCGGCTGGTGGGTGATCACCGACGGCAAGGTAAATTTTGGCTTTGACGGTTTTGCGACCAATGGCTCGGGCTGGTACTACTGCATAGGCGGCAAGTTAAAGTCGGATTTTACAGGATTGGCAAACGGTACCGCTTACGGAAAGACAGCAAACTGGTATGTGGAAAAAGGCAAAGTAATGCAGGTCAATACCGTGGCCGATCAAAACAAAAAAGCGGTATGCGTCAGGAACGGATTGGTAGACGCAACGTATACCGGTTATATTCAGAACAGAAAAGACGGGACCTGGTGGTACGTAAAAAACGGTTCTTCTTTTGAAAGCGTATCCCAAAAGATAACGCCTTCGCTGTTTGTTATCGTAGACTGCGACGAGCAGGCCGTTTATCTTGTAAAAAACGGAAAGACTGTTTTTTCGACGCCGTGCGTTACGGGAAACGTAAAGCACCACAATATGACAAAAAGAGGCTTGTTCTCGATCTACAGCAAAGAAACAGAACGTGATCTTAAAGGCGTGGATTATATTTCTCACGTACATTACTGGATGCCGTTTGACGGCAACAGAGGATTGCATGACGCAACGTGGAAAAAAGTCTTCGGAGGCACTGAGTATCTGCGTCACGGAAGCCACGGCTGCGTAAATATGCCTTTTGATAATGCAAAGTATATTTACGGTCAAGTCAAGGTCGGAACGAAAGTTCTTGTCTTCGGCGGAAAGCAGTCATTATAAATCCGCTTGAAACAATAAGAGCATATCGGGGCTCAAAGGCGAGCCCCTTTAGTTTTGATAAAACGGAGAAAACATGGAATACGAATGGATAGCGCCCTGCCATTTCGGACTTGAGGCGGTTTGCAAAAGAGAAATCAGTGATCTCGGACTTCGGGTCGTTTCAGTAGATAACGGAAAAGTGACCTTTTCAGGAGATGAATACGCATGCGCAGAGGCGAATGTTTTCCTTAGGACCTGTGAGAGGATCCTCTTGAAAGTCGGATCATTTGAGGCAAAAACCTTTGACGAGCTTTTTGAGGCGACAAGGGCTCTGCCCTGGGAAGAGTATATCCCGGAAGACGGAAAATTCTGGATAACAAAAGCAAATTCCGTAAACAGCGCTCTGTTTAGTCCTTCGGATATTCAGTCTATAATGAAAAAGGCGATCGTTAAAAGGCTTGGGGCTTATTACGGGAAGAGCTGGTTTGATGAAACGGGAGCCAGTTATCCTATTCGCGTTTCCATTTTAAAAGACGTTGTCACCATAGGCATAGACACGAGCGGGGAAAGCCTTCACAAACGCGGCTACAGAAAGCTTACCGCAAAGGCTCCCATAACGGAAACGCTGGCTGCGGCGCTTATTATGCTCACCCCCTGGAAGGCTGACCGCATCCTTGTAGATCCTTTTTGCGGGAGCGGAACGTTTCCTATAGAAGCCGCCATGATAGCCGCCGGGATCGCACCGGGGATAAGCAGAAGCTTTACTGCTATGGACTGGGATATACTTCCGAAAGACAGCTGGGTCAGATCAAAAGAAAAGGCCCGGGAAATGATAAGAAGGGATATAAGACCGGATATTCAGGGTTATGATACTGACGGGGAAGTGATCCGCTGCGCAAGAGCCAATGCAAGGGCCGCCGGAGTGGAAGATATGATACATTTTCAGCAAAGAGCCGTCGCCGATCTTTCACATTCCAAAAAATACGGATTTATAATCACAAATCCGCCATACGGAGAAAGACTTGAAGAAAAAGAAACGCTGCCGGCGATCTACAGGGCATTAGGGGAGCGATTTGCTTTGCTTGATTCGTGGTCTTTGTTTATGATCAGCGCATATGAAGACGCGGAAAAATATATAGGTAAAAAAGCGGATAAAAACAGGAAGATCTACAACGGGATGATGAAGACTTACTTCTACTCATTCATGGGCAAAAAGCCCCCTGCAAAAGTGCATTCGGAGGAAACATAACATGAAGCTCGTTTTTGCCACCGGAAACCTGAACAAGATGCGTGAGATCAGAGAAATAATGTCCGGATTGGATTTTGATATATGTTCCATGAAAGAGGCCGGTATAGACCTTGATATCGACGAAAACGCCGAAACCTTTGAAGGCAACGCCCTTATAAAGGCAAGAGCCGTTAGAAACGCTTTAGACGCTTCCGGTAGCGAGGAACTAAAAAAAGCAGTTGTCCTTGCGGATGATTCGGGTCTTGAGATAGATGCTCTCGGCGGCGCTCCGGGAGTTTATTCCGCAAGATTTATGGGTGAAGATACGGGCTATGATATAAAAAACGCTGAAATAATCAAAAGATTAAGCGGAAAAACAGGCAAGCAAAGAGCTGCGCGCTTCAGGTGCGTGATAGCGGCGGTTTTTCCTGACGGGAGAGAATTGACCGCATCAGGGTGCTTTGAAGGGGTGATAGCGAATGCGCCCGGCGGTGAAAACGGCTTTGGATACGACCCTATATTGTTTCTCCCCGAATACGGCATGACAGCGGCGCAGCTTTCGTCTGAGGAAAAGAATAAGATCAGCCATAGAGGAAAGGCACTTTTCGAAATGCGAAAATTGCTCGAAACAACCTGCTGAGAGATCAATATCCTGCTTTACCGAAAAACCGCTGAAAAAGATGAAAAATATACCAAATTTTGCTTGACAATCCAATACCAAAGTGGGTATAATATCGTTTGCGTTTGCAGGAATGTTCTCTAAATCGGGGTGTAGCGCAGTTTGGCTAGCGTGCCTGATTTGGGATCAGGAGGTCGCAGGTTCGAATCCTGT
>DFFO01000057.1 GCA_002369255.1 Lachnospiraceae bacterium UBA3774 | reverse complement strand
CTTCACCGGTCTCAATGTCATAGTAATTTCCTTGAATCCCCTGACATTTTTGAAAAGCATGGTTGTTAAAATAGATGGTTTTCCCGGTTTTTGATTCTTTGACATTACCAATCCAAGCCGGACCGTTATCTGCATAACCGGTTTTCAATTCAATGTATTTGATATTCATCATATACCTCCTAAAACATACGGCAGGGACCATCATTCAACCTGTGGTCACGACCCGGATCGAGACATCAATACGACTGATTCAATGTGCCTTGGGTGGGTAGCGTGAATAAAAACAGCCATTATCTACGCTGCCCACACGACCCTCGACGTCAGGAATATGGCGTTGACCACATCTAAAGATTCAGTATTTCTTTTTTCGCCCTCTCTGTGAGCGAAAACAGACCGTGAGCAGGTACCGGGTCTGCTACATAATCAACTTCTCCTGCACGTCGTTTTTCAACTGGATTTCTTTTTTCCCACTCGACAAAATCAGCTACCGTCTTTTTCAAATACTCTATACTTGACCATTGAGAAAAGAACTCTTCTGCTTTCTGTAGTATTTCTTCTTTTGTTGTTACTGGAATATCAACATCAAAATGACCGTACACCCCGGGCTCTGCCTGAATATCGTTCACGATTATTCCGGGGCGAACATAATAATCGTCTTTATCATAAGAGCTGCCCTGAATAAAGAAGATATAAGAAAAATGCTCCGTCGTCTTTGTCCATCGTTTTGCCTTTTTTCGAAACCCTTTATCTTTCAAGATTGGCTTGATGAATTCTATCAATTCCTCTTCACTTACGTTCACTGATCTTTTCTCCTCTCTGATGCAAGCATTACTCTTCAAAACCACATCTGAGTTGTAGCCTCAACTCAGGCTCGAGTGATCAACGTGACTGTCTCAACATGCCTTGTCCACGGGAACATATCCACGCACCGTATGCGCTCTATACGGTATCCGTGAGCTGCGATAGTTTCCATATCGCGAGCAAGAGATTCGGGCTTGCAGCTGACGTAAACAAGACGCGGCACCTCGTAAGAAAGGATCTTTGACAAAGCCTTTGCCGTCATTCCCTCGCGCGGAGGATCGAGCACTATCACATCAGGCAGGCCCATCGTTTCACCCGCCTCTGACAAAACTTTAAAAACGTCGCCTGCGATAAAACTGCAGTTTGAAAGACCGTTTAGTCCGGCATTTTCGCGGGCTGCGTTCACCGCTTCTTCCACGATCTCCACACCTGTCACATCATGAGCCACTGCCGCCAAAAGCTGAGCGATGGTGCCCGTTCCGCTGTATAGATCAAATACTTTTTGTCCGCTTATATCGCCGCAATACTCTCTTACGGTCTCATAGAGTTTTTCCGCGCCGGAGCTGTTTGTCTGGAAAAACGAAAACGGAGTTATTTTAAATTTCAGCCCCAAAAGCTCTTCAAAAAAATACTCCTTCCCGTAAAGCGCGGTAGTCTTTTGGCTTTGAACGGTATCTGCCGGAAGGTTGTTTTCCATGTGAAGTATCCCTGCTATCCCGCCTCTTAGCGGCAAGCCAAGCAGCATTTCCCTGTATCCTTCGAGCAATCCGCAGTTATGCGGCAAGACACCTGCCTTAGTGACATCTTTTTCATATCCGTAGATATCCGACGTCGTAACCAGACAGACAAGTATTTCCCCCGTCTTTAAGGCTTTGCGGATCACGAGATGTCTGAGCGCTCCGCTCCCGCGCCGCTTGTGATAATATGACACGCCCCTGCTTCCAAAGTATTTTAACGTCTCTGAAATGATCAGCCTGTAATCTTCATCGACTATATTGCATCCATCTACGGTAATAACGTTATAAAAGCTTTTTTTCTGATGAAGTCCGAGCGTCAGCGGTCCGTCTTTTTTGTCATCCCCGAAGCTGAATTCCATCTTGTTGCGGTATCCATAGATCAAGGGGCTTGAAACTGCTTTTTCCCACACGCTTTCATCTGCATAGGGCGCGAGCAGCTCTCTGACTTTTTCCTCTTTGAGCGACAGCTGCGCGCCATATTCTTTGTCCTGGTATGAACAGCCGCCGCAACGTCCGAAATGCGGACAAATATTATTATCTGCCATGTTTTATCCTCGCATAAAAAGATGGATCAATTATAACTACAACATTATAAAAAGTCGATAAAAAACCTCACAAAGCAGATAACTGCGTTTGTGAGGTCTGTGTGGTTTTGTGATTTAAAAAAGATTACTTATCTTCCTCTACGCCGTCTTCCTCAAGAAGGTCTGCGATGTCGTCATCATCAAAGTAGAAATCTTCATCAAACTCGTCATAATCATCGCAGATAAAGAAACGATATACTGCATAAGCGATACCGGCTACAGCCGCAACGGCGCCGATTATTATAAGAATAGTCTTTATAACACTGCCTTCTCTTTTTTCCATAACAAACACCTCCTGTTTAAGTGAGCTTATAACTACGAAATGATTATATCATCTGCCCCGAAAAACCGCAACCGCACAATCAGGGCAAAAAAGGATTTTAAGAAAAAATTTATAACACGTATCCGGGCAAGAATCACTTACCGAAGAGGGTGCCGAGGATTCCTCTTCCGAGACTCGACCCGAGATTGCCCCCGAGGCGTTTTCCGAATGAGCCTCCTATGCTGCTTCCAAGCGTATTTCCAAGCTCTCTGCCTATTGTGCTGCCCGCTGTGCCTGCGACGTTTTTAAAGAGTCTCTTTTTTTGTGCAGACGCGGCGGCCGCCTGCTTTTCGGCTTCCTTTTGCTGGGCTGCAGCCTGCCTGCTTGCTTCTTTTTCCTCTTCCGCAAGAGCTCTCTGCCTCTGTGCCGCTTCGTTATCGGCGACCCCTTTTCTCTGCAAAAATTCATAAGCAGAATCTCTGTCATAATAATCTTTGTATTTGAGATAGAGCTCGCTGCCGTTTATGATCTCTGCTCTTGAGGCGTCGTCAAGCACGTCAAGCGAGCACTGCGGCGGCAGGATGATCCCTTTTTTTGCTATCGTAGGCACGCCTCCCTCGTCAAGGACGGAAACAACAGCCTCTCCTATTCCGAGATTTATCAGCGTCTCGTAGGTATCAAACTCGGGATTGATCCTGAATGATTCGGCGGCGGCTTTTACCGCTTTTTGTTCCGCGGGAGTATATGCGCGCAGACCGTGCTGGATCTTGTTATTGAGCTGGGCGAGTATCCCTCCCGGGATGTCTTTGGGACTCTGGGTGATAAAATAGATTCCCACGCCCTTGCTGCGGATGAGTTTTACGACCTGTTCAAGCTTTGTAAGAAGCTCTCCCTTTGCATTGTCAAAAAGAAGATGCGCCTCGTCAAAGAAAAATACCATCCTCGGTCTTTCCTGATCGCCCACTTCAGGCAGAGTCTCATACAGCTCGCTGATCATCCAGAGCATAAATGTACCGTACATATTCGGGTTGTGTATGAGCCTTTGACAATCAAGTATATTTATTACGCCCTTGCCGTTAAAGTCCGTTTTGATCCAATCGGTGATATTAAGCGCCGGTTCGCCGAAAAACTGTTCGCCGCCCTCTGACTCAAGCGCAACGATGGCTCTTATGATGGCGGCCAGGCTTTGTTTGCTGACGTTGCCGTATTTCATGGCAAAGACGTCGGCCGTCTCTCCGACGTAGTTTAAAAACGCTTTAAGATCCTTTGTATCTATAAGAAGCAGCCCTTCATCGTCAGCCGCCTTAAATGCAACCGTCAAGACCGCTTCCTGCGTGGCATTCAGGCCGAGAATCTTTGCAAGAAGCACCGGACCCATTTCCGAAACCGTTGCGCGAAGAGGCATTCCTTTTTCCGCATAAATATCCCAAAAAGCAACCGGACAGCCATGGAACGCAAAGCCCTCCGCGTCAAGCCCGTATTCTTCTATGCGTTTTCCCACAAACCCTTCGGCATTTCCCGGGCGGCACATTGCGGCAAGATCGCCTTTCATGTCGGAAAGAAAAACGGGAACTCCGCAATCCGAGAAAGATTCGGCAAGAGTACGAAGCGTAGTTGTCTTGCCCGTGCCGGTAGCGCCGGCGATAAGGCCGTGTCGATTTGCCATTTTGGTGTCGAAATAAAGCTTTTCATCTCCGGACATTCCAAACCAGATTTTTCCTTCTTTGTACATATGCGCCTCCTGTTTTGATTTAATTGATCTTTTATGATTATACTATAAATGGCGGTGATTTACATATTCAGATTTTAACCAGCTTTGCAAATCCGGCAAAAAGCTTTTTGCTTCCGACTCTGTCGAAATCAACCGTCACCTCATAGTCCTGCTTTCCTTCTATGATCGACGCAACGGTTCCTTCTCCGAATTTTAAGTGGCGCACTCTGTCGCCTTCGGAATATTCCAGAGAAGACGGTTTTTTCGCCGTAATGTCCTTGCCGAGATACGCCGCGGCGCTGCCTTCTCCGATACCTTTTCCGGATGTTTTTGTTTTATACGTCCTGTCAAAATAATCATTGCCGAAAGACGCTGCCGTCGGGATTCCGCGTCCTTTTAAGCCCGTAAGAGCGGGTTTTTTGGATCTGGGCGCGCCGCTTTCCATATCAAGCATGCCATCAGGAATTTCGCCGACAAACCTGGATACAGGAGAAAACCTGATCTCGCCGTTTACCATGCGCTGCTGCGCGGCGGAGAGCGAAAGCTTTTCTTTTGCTCTTGTAACTCCCACGTAACACAGGCGGCGTTCTTCTTCTATGTCCGATTCATCTCCGCTGCTGATCGACATATAGCTCGGGAAAAGGCCTTCTTCCATACCGGTCATATATACGCGCGGAAATTCCAGTCCCTTCGCGCCGTGCAAGGTCATCAGCACTACCCTGTTTTCATCATCATCAAGCGAATCTACGTCTGCAACAAGCGCCACTTCTTCAAGAAACTGCGAAAGCGCAAGCTCATCTCCCGGCTCCGCCTCGGACTCGGCGGCCTTGTTTATAAGTTCCTCTATGTTTTCGATGCGGCTTTCGGCCTGGGCGGTTTTCTCATCGCGAAGCTCCCTGATATAACCGCTTTCCTCGCAGACGGCCTCTACGAGTTCCTTTACGGTAAGGTCGGACTGTTTGGCGCGGATAGATTCGATAATGCCGGTAAAGCCTCTGATCTTGGACGCTGCCGAGGAAGGAACCGCGCCCGTATCGCATGCTTCATTAAGCGCAGCGTAAAAATCAATGTTTTTTTCTGCCGCAAGCGCCGATATCTTTGCTATCGTAGTCTGTCCTATGCCTCTTTTTGGCACATTGATGATCCTTTGAACAGCAATATCATCCTTTGCGCCCGTCACGGTCTTTAAGTATGCGATGATGTCTTTGATCTCTTTTCTCTGATAGAAATTTACACCGCCCACCAGCCTGTAAGGAACCGAATAAAGTACGCATTTTTCTTCAAGAAGACGCGACTGGGCATTTGTGCGGTAAAGCACGGCGCAGTCGCCGTAATCAAATCTCCCGAGGTTTGCCTTTATATCCATTACGACGCCTTCGGCCTCATCGTAGGCATTTGTGTATTCACGGTAATCGACCGCGTCTCCCTTATCCGCGTCAGTCCATAGAGTCTTTGCCTTTCTTCCGCGATTATGCTTTATCACTTCGTTTGCGACCTCCAGAACTGCACCCGTCGAACGGTAGTTTTGTTCCAGCTTGATGACCTTTGCCCCGGGGAAGCTCTTTTCAAAGTCAAGTATATTTCTGATGTCGGCTCCGCGGAATTTGTAAATGGACTGATCGTCGTCTCCGACTACGCAGATATTTCCGTAACGCTGCGCAAGAAGCCGTATAAATTCAAACTGTACGGCATTTGTGTCCTGGTACTCGTCCACCATGATATAGCGGAAACGCTCCTGCCAGGAAAGCAATACCTCGGGGAACTTCTGAAAAAGCTCCACTGTCTTTACCAGCATATCGTCAAAGTCCATGGCGTCATTTGCCTTGAGCTGTTTTTGGTATTCCTCGTAAATCTCTGCGATCTTTCTTTCGCGGTAATCTCCTGCCTGACGGTACATATCATCAGGAGAAACAAAAGTGTTTTTTGCAGCAGATATCCTGCTGAGCAGCATTCTCTCCGGATAAAGCTTGCTGTCGATATCAAGAGTCTTTAAAACTCTCTTTATCAGGGTCTTCGCGTCATCCGTATCATAAATGGTATAATTTGACGTATATCCAAGAAGCTCTGCGTGTCTGCGCAGTATCCTCCCGCATGTGGCATGAAAGGTAGCTACCCAGACCATTCCGCCTTCTTCCTCGCAAAGCCTGTCTATACGTTCTTTCATTTCATTTGCGGCTTTGTTTGTAAAAGTGATGGCAAGTATATTCCACGGCATAACGCCTTTTTCGGAGATAAGATAAGCTGCTCTGTGAGTAAGCACGCGGGTCTTTCCCGAGCCTGCGCCCGCAAGAACAAGCACCGCTCCTTCGGTGGCCATAACCGCTTCTTTTTGCCTGGGATTAAGTGAATTTAAAAGATCTGACATAAGTGCTCCAAAAAAATAAGATGAGGAAATTATAGCAAACATTTGTTCGCAGGTCAATGACGACCGACGATTCCATGACGGAGTATTTTTTGATAAAAAAACTGCTCCGCCGCTAAATCGATGGAGCAGTTTGTGTGACAAACAAATATACGTCACTCTGTTTTAACCCGTTTCTTTGAAGAAACAAACTGTATCGCCGTAGCCGCGCCGACCATGGCAATACCGATAATATCGGTAAGGCTTCCCGGGTACATCAGCGCAAGGCCGCCTGCAAGGAATACGAATCTTAGCACGATCGGAATTTTTTTGAAAAGGAAGCCATTAAGGCAAGTGGCAACTCCGAAAATGCCTACAACCGATGTCAGCACGATCTGTACTACCTGCCACCATCCTTCGAGATTTTCAAAAAGCAGTTCCGGGCTGACGGCGAAGATATACGGTACGATAAAAGCCGCGATTGCCAGCTTTGTGGCATTGACGCCGGTCTTCATAGGATTTGATTTGGCAATGGCAGAGCCCGCATAAGCCGCCAAAGCCACCGGAGGCGTAATATCGGCCACAATTCCGAAATAGAATACAAAGAAGTGCGCGCTGACGGCGGGCAGACCCATTCTGATCAGAATCGGCGCACAGGTAGACGCCATAATGCAGTAGTTCGCCGTTGTCGGCACGCCCATTCCCAAAACGATACAGCAGAGCATAGTCAGGAACAGGGCGATAAAAACGCTGTTTTGACTGACGGCTACTATACCGGTGATCAGCTTTGAGGCAAGACCTGTCGCCGTAATACATCCCGCGATGCATCCTGCTACTCCGCAGGCAATAGCTACGGTGATAGTTCCCCGGCCTCCCGCTTCAAGGGAAGAAAAAATAGTACTTCCGGTGCTTCTTACAACGCGGCCGAAATATCCGCCCGTAGACGTCGGCTCTTTGCGTTCTCTGATAAAGATGCCGGGAAGGCTGACAAGGATAGCAAAAAGGATCGATATCGCCGCGGCAAATGCCATGGTGCGTTTATTGGTACTTACCAGCCATACCAGAACGATCAGCGGTATGAGCAGATATATCTGCGACAAAAGCCGCCGCCACGGAGTCAGCTGCGTACGGGGAAGACCTTTTAGATTCAATTTTTTCGCTTCCAAATGAACCGCGATAAAAATTCCCATAAAATAAAGCACCGCCGGCAAAATAGCTTTAAGCGCTACCTGCGCGTAAGGAATACCCATGTATTCCGCCATCAGGAAAGCTGCCGCGCCCATGATAGGAGGCATGATCTGTCCTCCGGTAGACGCTGCCGCTTCTACTGCGCCCGCAAATTCCGGCTTGTAGCCGGTGTCCTTCATCATTGGTATTGTGACCGATCCCGTGGTAACGGTGTTTCCAACGGAAGAGCCCGATACCATTCCGCAAAGCGCCGATGATATAACCGCAACCTTGGCCGGTCCGCCCGCAGCCCATCCTGCCAGCTTGTTTGCCAGATCTATGAAGAAGGCCGATATTCCCGTTCGTTCAAGAAAAGCGCCGAATACAATGAATACGACAATAAATTTGGCACATACCTGAGCCGGCGTTCCCAGCACTCCTCCCGTCGAGAAAAAGAGCGTATATATCAATCTGTTAAGCGGAAGGCCGCTGATAAAAGTATATATAAGCAATGCTCCGAGCACGCATAAGATCGGCAGTCCTACACAGCGTCTGCACAGTTCAAATACAGTCAATAGGCCGACTATACCGATCGCGGTATAAAACGGCGTCAGCTTTGCTGCGCTCGTCAGAACTCTGGACAGATAAGGATAACGGAAACAATAAAAGAAGAAGCAAAAAGCCCCGACCAGCATGATCAGCCAGTCATACCAGGGTATGTAATTTTGGCGCGAATATCCCCTCTTTGCCGGATAATACAGATATCCCATGATAATAACGCCTGCAAGAAAAGAAGTAATACGCATTTCCAAGGCCATGTTGGAAAAAAGCGTCGACCATATACAATAAATGGAAAAAACACACATTATACAGGTAACCACCACTTTTGGCGCGCCTGTCCACGTCCGTGTGTTAGACTCCCTGTCATATTGTTTCATGATATCTTCAGGGCTTTGGGATTCATCTTTGCTTGAAAATCCGGTGGAATCAGACGCGGCGCGGTTTTTTTTGAATAGTGTCATATAATGATTCCTTTCAAAAAAAGCCGGGACTGACATTTGTTGTCATGCCCGGCAAAGCATGAATAAACTTAAATACGTCGTCTGAATCAATGATGATTACTTGGTGGGAACAGTAATATTATTTTCAGCAAAATAAGCTGCTGCGCCGGGATGATACGGTACGTCAGTGATGCCGGACGCAAATTCCAAAGACAGCTCCTCGCCTTTTGCGTGAGCTGTGGACACTTCATCGAGATTATCAAAAACAGTGGATATGAAGTTGTAAACGTCTCCCTCGGCCACGTCATCACGCGCGATCACAACAGCTCCCACCGCAACTGTGGTTATATCCGTGGGGGTGCCATATACGTCAGCGCTGATTTTGACTTTGGAGTAATAAGGCGACGTTTCTATCAGCTTGTCTGCATGCTCGTCGTCCAGAGAAACAAGATATACCTGTTTTCCGGTCGAAAGGTCTGTGACAGCCGTCGTAGGCGCGCCGGCTACAATAAACGCCGCGTCAATTTTGCCGTCTTTTAGATTGTCTGCGGAATCAGCAAAATTCAAATACTGGGCATTGATATCATTTTCGGTAAGCCCGTAGGCACCCAGTACGTCGAGGGCGTTAAAGTAAGTGCCTGAGCCCGAAGCTCCGATAGAAACATTCTTGCCGGCCAGATCTGCGACTGTTTTGATCTCAGGATCCATAGTGACTATCTGAACCTGCTCCATATACAAAGCCGCAACCACAGAAAAGCTTGATACTTTCCCTGTTGCCTCAAACAGGTTCGTTCCGGTATAAGCATAGCTCATAACGTCGGACTGAGTAAAGCCCAGCTGTACCGTTCCCGCATCCATATCTTCGATATTGGCCTGGGAACCGTTTCCGGAAATAGCCGTTACTGACGTATCTGTCCTGTCAGATACAAATTGCGCTAAAACGGTGCCGAACGCATAGTACGTTCCGGCTTCGCCGCCGGTCGTAAACGTCAGGTCTCCGCCACCTGTTTTTGAAGAAGATTGAGGCTCGCTGCCTTGCTGTCCACTCTGTTCTGAACTATCTGAACCCGAATCTCCGCAAGCTGCCATGGTTAAAACCAAAAGCAGGCAAAAAAATACTGTGACTGTTCTTTTAATCATTTTTTGCGCTCCTTTCTGAATAAAATTAACCAAACGATACCTCTTATTTAATCATATTAAAATTTCGCCCTTGTGTCAAGTAATCAAAAGGGTCGCAAAGATCCTTCTCTTCTTGTAATATAAGCGTTTTTACGTGTTTTTCTTTCAAAGTAAAAACCTGTTTTTTCGGCTGTTTTTTTTACATAAAAACCGTAAATACTGTATCAGGGATGCATATTTGTGATATAATCGCACGAAATGGAGGTTCAGAAATGTTTTATTTTATAGTCAACGCTGTAGCAAGATCAGGAAAAGCCGAAAAAACCTGGGAAATGCTTCAAAATACGATAGACGCGGCCGATATCCCTTACGCCGTGCTAAAAACACAGCATGCCGGACATTCAACCGAGCTTGCCAAAGAGATCTGTGAAAAAGCAGGCGAAAACGACAAAATAATAGTATTTGGCGGAGACGGCACGCTCAACGGCGTGATAAACGGTCTTTCTGAAAAAAACGCGCCCGCACTCGGTTTCATTCCTTTCGGCTCCGGGAACGATTTTGCAAGAGGGCTTGGCCTTCCTACAGACCCAAATGAAGCTCTGAACGCTATTCTTCACAGCACAAACGTAAGAACGCTTGATCTTGGAGAGGTCACCTGCGGCGATAATACAAGGCGCTTTTGTATAAGCGGCGGCGCCGGTTATGACGCCGGAGTCTGCGAGGAGCTCGATCGCAGCCGTATCAAAAAAATACTGAACAAGCTCCGCGCCGGAAAGCTGGCTTATTTTGTAATAGGATTTAAGCACTGGCTTTCTCATCCGAAGGTTGCCGGAGAAATAATCGTTGACGGTAAAGACAGTATCCGTTTTGACAGACTTTCCTTTGTCAGCGCCCACAATCTGAAATATGAGGGCGGCGGATATCCCTTCGCTCCCGACGCCGATCCGGAAGACGGCAGACTCAGTCTATGTATCGTGGCTATCCGCAGCAGATTGAAATTCTTCTGCGCTCTGCTCCCGTCAAAGGCAAAGGAAGGCTGGCATGCAAAATTCAAGGGAACAAAGCTGATCAATTGCAAAAATGCCGTAGTAAAAACAGAAAAAAAACTCGCCGTACATACTGACGGCGAGGTGCTTGGCAAATATGACGATATCACGTTCCGGATTCTTCCTGCCCGGCTGAGGCTGCTGGTATAAGAAGCCTCGGATGTACCTTTTCATAAACGATCCAAAGGAAAAACAACGTAAGCGCCGCGCCGACAATGATGTAGATCAGGGCCGCGGCGTTTGATTTTTCTACGACATCAAGCATACTTGTTTCCGTGGCCAGCACAGAAAAGCCATTTGCTCCGATATGGAATATTATGGAAGCAAGTACCGACTTGAACCGTTCACATACAAAAGCCATCAAAAGTCCGAGCATAAAGGCATAAACGCCCTGCACCAGATTGCCGTGATAAAGCGCGAAAAACAAAGCCGAAATAAATGCAGCCATCTTAAAAGAAGTGTTTTCGCGAAGTCTCCGAAAAACCAGCCCTCTAAAGACGAGTTCCTCTGCGATCGGAGCAAGGATCACGACGGCGAGGATCTCTATCACCATCGTGCCGCTGTAAATCAGCTTTGCAAGTTCTTCCTGCTCTTCAAGTTCGAGATTTATAAGGCCGCTAATGTTGATAAGATTATTTGCGGTGATCGCTGCTGCGGCGCCGAGAAACAAAACCGCGGCGTAAAACAGCGGCCCTGTTTTGTCATAGACCTCGATGGTTCCTTCGCGATATCTGCGCTTTTTATCGAGCCGCATAAACAGGAGCATCAAGGGAATAGCGATCACATTGGATATTATTGAAATGAGATTTGAATATTTATATACTTCGCCGATATAAAGCTCTGTAAGTCTTTCAATATCATTGCCGTATATCATAAGGCCCTTCATGGCAACAAAAAAAGAAAAGCACACTGATACGAGCAAAGATGTTCCGAAATATACCAGAACAGGATAGATCAGTCTCCAAATTCGTCTCCCGACACCTGTATTATTATTCAAAACCGTTCTCCTTAAAAAAAGTATTTATTCCCCGCCGTCTTTTTCATCGGAATCTGATGGCTCTGAAGGGGGCTCAGCCGGAGTTGTAGGGGCGACGGGCACTGTAGGCGCAGGCGTCGTCGAAGGATCGGCAGGCTTGACCTCAGGCTGTTTTGTGCCTATCGTTATTACTTTTGAGCTGCCCTGATATGAATCCTTGCTGATCACCTCTCGGCTGACTTCTTTTCCGTTTTCATAAACGATCTTTTCAAGATATGACTTTGTGGCGGCATGTCTTGTGCCGGTAGTTTTTTTGTACGTGGTTGGCTGATTTTTGTCATAGACGATCTTATCGGCCGGCGTGGACTGCGAGGTAATAACGCTCTTATATTCAACTTTTCTGTTCGCGTCGCGCGTTTCGTGCCCGTAAACCGTAAAGGTGCATACCCGGTTTACGGATCTGCCTTCGATATAAATAGGATATTCGGTATTATTTGTAAACTTCAGGTCCTTGTAACCGTCCGAGATCGCGGCGTCCTGCGAAGCGGGAAGATAGGATACCAGCATAGAATGATTGTGCCTCTCATCTATCTGGAGCTCCGCCTCCAAAAGAGCATTATACAGCGTCGAAGATACCTGGCAGACTCCCCCGCCGATAGCGTCTTCGGATTTGCCGTTTACATACTGCGGCGCCTTTTTGTAGCCGTGTTCGGCGTCGCGTTTTTCCATAAGATCGCTGGCCGAGGCAGATTCGCCCGGCATCAGGAGCAGACCGTTTATCTTGCTCGCTCCGAGCGCGACATTGTCTGCACGGTTGCTGCTTCCGCCGACATTAGTGGAGCAGCTGCCGAGTTTGTCGGTAACCATTTCAAGATCCGCGGCCTTTACTCTGGCCTCCGTGACCTGCGCGGTTCCTTCGACTTTTATGCCGGAGCGCGGCCCTTTTTCTTCTATCGCGCTGATAATCGCTTCATAAGTCTTTTGCTCGTCAACAGTAATGCCCGCGTGATCCGGTGTGATGATAAATTTACCGTCTTTCAGCGTGATCGTGGCGTCCGCAGCGGTGGAAACGGCGCCGAGAGTCTCGAAGACATAGCGGCGAAGGGCGTTTTCATCTATTGAATAATCGCTGATAAATTCGTAGCCGTCGGTCTTGAGATCAACGAGCGATTTGTAAAGTCCCAAAAGACCGCCGGTATTTCCGTATCTTATAACGTCTGCGCAGATATCGCCTCCCGTATATCTAAGGCCCAGCTGCCCGAAAGTAACGGCAAATTCCGTATCGCCAAAGCGTACGCTTAGCGGTTCGTCAACAAGCGATAAATGAAGCGCGTCTATTATGCTTTGCGCTTCGGAAAGGGTCTTGCCGGAAACGTCGGTTCCATCGATGACAATGCCTTCATATATCTTCAATTCCGATATAACGGGCTGCGCCGCGTCAAAATTGACGGGCAAATATTCATCCGCAAGACACGGTCCGCAGATCAGCATCAGAAGAACCGTTATCAAAACTGTCAAAAAGCTTCGAAATTTCATTTTTTTGTCCTGTCAGTCATTGATTTTATTGATAAAATCACAAGCCGCTATTGCGGCGATCGCACCGTCGGCGCAAGCCGTGGTAACCTGTCTGAGCGTCTTTTGGCGGCAGTCACCCGCGACAAAAACATTCGGCGTTTTCGTCAGACACGACTCCCCTGCGTCGAAATATCCTCTCTCATCGAGGCCTGCCACGTTTTCAAAGAGCCCGTTGTCCGGAATAAAGCCTATGGCAAGGAAAAGGCCGTCGCACTTTGCGAGCTTTTCTTCGCCGTTTTCCTCATATCTGACTCCGGTGAGCTTTCCGTCTTCCACCTCGAGCGCTTTTATCTTTGTTCCGGTATGAGTCTCAACGTTTTCACGGGAGAGCAGCTGCTGCTGAAGCTTTTCATCAGCCGTGAAAAACGGCAAATCCTGAAGGATAATCATTTTTTCCACAATATCCGCAAGCAGATTTCCTTCCACAAAAGCGGAATTGCCGCCGCCAATCATGCAGACTTGCTTGTCCCGGTAAAAATCCCCGTCACAAACAGCGCAAAAATGCACTCCGCTTCCTATCAGGTCTTCCTCTCCTTCAAGCCCAAGCACCCTGTGCTTTGTACCCGTAGCAATAACGGCGGTTTTTGCAACTACTTTGTCGCCGCCCTCGATATCTACCGTAACGCTCTTTCCGTCCGAAGAAATACCCGTGACAGCGTCAAGACGTACCTCGCCGCCCTGTCCCATCACCTGCTCAAGATAGGCGTCCGCAAACTCGTCCCCGCTGATCGAGGCAAATCCCGGAATGTTTTCGACTCTCGGAGAATTTGTTATCTGTCCTCCGAATACGTCTTTTTCTATTACTAAAACTTTTTTCCCGTTTCTTAGCGCATAGAGGGCTGCCGTAAGTCCGGCAGGCCCTCCTCCGATTACTATTAAATCGTACATTTTTGTTTTTACCTTCCGTGCGCCTTCATCCAGTCGATCGCTGCGTTTGCGCCCTCAAATCTGGTGCCGTCCGGATCGATGATCGTGGGCGCCTGCGTGATGCCAAGTTCCTTTGCAAGCTCTATATTCTGAGTGCAGTTGACTTCTATAAAGCTGATGCCGGCGATCTTGAATCTTTGCTCGGCGCCCTTGCACTTCGGGCAATGTTCCTTTGTATAGATGGTGGGCATTTCGTCCACGTTCACTTTTTCGGCGGGCTTTTCGGCCGTAGCGGTAGCGGCTGCTTTTTGCTCGACTTTTTTCTCGCTGACGGTTACGTCCGCACCCTGAGTATTTGTCATGCAGTTTTCACCGCGGCTGCGTTTTAAAGTGCTCGCCTCGATAACGTATTCACGGCGATCCTTGTATTCCTGGCTCTTTCCTTCATTCCAGTTCTGAACGGGGCGGTAGT
>DFFO01000101.1 GCA_002369255.1 Lachnospiraceae bacterium UBA3774 | reverse complement strand
GTAATGAACTTGATATTTCATGGGGAGAGGGAAATACGGAAAACGAAAGCGTGCTTGTTTTTTCAGAGGAAGGAGCACTTGTGGGCATTTACGCGAAAAACAAAAAAGGAAAGCTTTCCCCGCGAAAAATGCTGCTGTAAAAAATCATGATCATATTTAACAGTATCAAAAACATTATTATTTCAGACCCGACGGTGGTAGTCATCGGGAAATTCGACGGAGTCCATCTGGGACACCAAAAACTGATCAAAACAGCATGCCGCGTCAGAGATGGCCTTAAAGGAGGCGCAAAAACGTGCGTTGTTTTATTAAAGGAAAACGGACCGGTCCCGCCCATCCTCAGCGAAGAAGACAGAGAAACGAAGCTTCGCATGTGCGGAGCAAATTACGTGGTTAATTGCGAATTGAACGACGAGCTGCGCCGCGTCAGCGCGGAGGAGTATCTTTCCGAGGTGCTGATAAAAAAGCTCGGAGCAAAAGCCATAGTAGCGGGGCCGGACGTCAGCTTTGGCTGTATGGGCGCGGGAAATGCGCAGTTTTTAAAGGAAAAGGAAGAAGAATACGGCTACAGATTTGTTCTGATCGAAAAGGAAACGTATAAAGGCAGCGAGATCAGCAGCTCAAGGATCAGAGAGTGCCTTTTGCGCGGTGAAAAAGAAGACGCCGAAATAATGCTCGGAATGCGTAAGAAGATATCGCATTGACATTTAAGCGTTCAGGTATTATTATGTAATAACTTTGTAACATTTAAGGTTGTTTATGAAAAATACTAAAATAAAAAGCTTGATAATATTACTACTCCTCGCGGCCATGTCGGTTTCGGACGTGTGCTATTCCATGCCTGAAAATACACAGACGACGGTCAGCGAGCCGGCTTTTTCCACGGTCAACGCGGGCTCCGAAAATCTGCAGAGCGCAAACCGCGAAACGACCCCTGCAGCTACCGAGATGATCCCCGCGACCGATGGGATAGGCGTAGCGGGAATCAGCAGACTGATAGTCGGAACGCGTGTGCTGGCCGAAGCCGAGGTCTACAAGACCCCCGGAGAAGTGGACTGGGAGCTTCGCGGCTCTGCGATCGCAAAGTATGACAACCTCGGAATAGCGCAGGTTGATTCATTTCTGAACGTCAGAAAAAAAGCCGATCCCGATTCGGAAGTAATCGGAAAAATGACGAATAACAACGCCTGCGAGATAGTTGATAAATCGAGCGACGGAAAATGGTACAAAATAGAATCGGGCCAGGTCACCGGATGGGTTTCATCCGATTATATACTTACCGGATGGAGAGCAAAGGATCAGGGACGCGCCGAGGCAGAGCTTCAGGTCATAATAAAAGTCGATACGCTTAATGTCCGTGAGGAGCCGGACGAAACGTCCTCCATCTGGACTCAGGCCGACGGAAACGAAAGATACGACGTAGTCAAGGATCTGGGAGACTGGATCATGATAGAGCTTGACGACTCGGTCGGATACGTCGCGGCCGAATACGTAGAGCAGACGTATTCATTAAATACCGCCGTCAAATATACGCCGCCTGCAGAGGAAGCGGCCAGGACTCTTCGCGGAAGAATAGTCGCATATGCCCTAAAATGGCTCGGCGGAAAGTATGTCTGGGGCGGAGAAACTCTCGGCAAGGGCGTTGACTGCTCAGGCTTTGTAATGAAGGTATATCAGAATTTCGGCGTTTATCTTACACATCATTCCGGCACTATGGCCGGCGAGGGAAGAAGGATAAGCCGCTCGCAGTTAAAGAAGGGCGATCTGGTATTTTATGCAAAGAACGGCAGCATAAACCATGTCGCGATGTATATCGGAGACGGGCAGGTGGTTCACGCAAGGAGCCGCCGCAGAGGAATCTGCATAACCGATATGGATTACCGTACTCCGGTCAGATTTGTTACATATCTTGACGACTAACGTATAATGTGGTAATATAACACGGATTTCGCCGTTACCGGGCCTTTGGAACACTCCGACCTTGAGCGCAGTAACGGTCAGAATACAATAAGGAGGAAAAGAAATGATCACAAAGGAAAAGAAAGCCGAGATAATCGCGCAGTACGGACGCAAAGAGGGCGACACGGGTTCACCCGAGGTGCAGATCGCAATCCTCACCGAGAGGATCAGGGAGCTGACCGCTCATTTGCAGACCAATAAAAAGGATCATCATTCCAGACGCGGACTTCTCAAAATGGTAGGACAGAGACGCGGAATGCTTGATTATCTCAAAAACACCGATATCGAAAGCTATCGTGCACTTATCGAAAAGCTTGGAATTCGTAAGTAAATCAAACAGGTGGGGCGGGTTTTATTCGCCCTACCTTTTTTAAAGAAAAAACGAAGAAAAGGATTCTCGAGACCACTGAAAAGCCGGCGGCATTTTCAGGAGGCATCGGTTTTTCAGTAGTTTTGGGACCTTTTCTTCAGGAAAAGGAGAAAAATATGTACAAAACTTATTCAATGGAACTTGCCGGCAGGACTTTATCGGTAGATATAGGCCGCGTCGGCGCGCAGGCAAACGGAGCGGCTTTTATGAAATACGGCGATACCGTCGTTCTTTCCACCGTTGCCGCGTCTGAAAAACCCAGAGAAGGAATAGACTTTTTCCCGCTGAGCGTTGAATACGAGGAAAAAATGTATTCCGTAGGAAAGATCCCCGGCGGCTTCAACAGAAGAGAAGGAAAAGCCACGGAGCATGCGGTGCTTGTCAGCCGCGTTATTGACAGACCCATGAGACCGCTGTTTCCGAAGGATTACCGCAACGACGTTACCATAAACAACATGGTAATGAGCGTTGATCCTGAGTGCAATCCCGACATGCTCGCAATGCTCGGTTCTTCGCTCGCCGTATCTATCTCGGATATTCCTTTTGACGGCCCCGTAGCCGCCACCATGATGGGACTTATCGACGGAAAGCTGATCGTAAATCCCACTCAGGAACAGAAAAACATTTCCGAACTTGCTCTTACCGTAGCTTCCACGGCTGAAAAAGTCATCATGATCGAAGCAGGCGCAAATGAAGTGCCCGAAGACGTTATGCTTGACGCCATCTTCAAGGCGCACGAAGTCAACAAAACCATCATCGAGTGGATGAATGGAATCGTAGCGGAAGTTGGCAAAGCAAAACACGAATACGAAAGCGTTACCATTCCTGATGATCTGTGGGAAGATATGGTTTCCTTCATTACCCCCGAGGCTATGGAGGTTGCCGTTTTCGCAGATGAAAAACAGGTGCGCGATGAAAATATCAGACAGGTGAAAGCCTCTCTGGAAGAGCGCTACGGCGCTGAACCTTTCTTAACGGAGCATCCGGAATGGCTCGGCCTTATCGAAGACGCGGTTTATAAATTCCAGAAAGTGACTGTCCGCAAGATGATCTTAAAAGACCACAAGCGCCCCGACGGAAGAGAGATCACACAGATCCGTCCTTTGGCCGCCGAAGTGGATATCCTTCCCAGAGTTCACGGCAGCGCTATGTTCACAAGAGGACAGACTCAGATACTTGACGTAGTAACGCTCGCCCCGCTTTCGGACGCACAGAAGCTCGATGGCATCGACGTTACCGAAACGGCCAAGAGATATATGCATCAGTACAATTTCCCGTCATGGTCGGTAGGCGAGACAAAGCCCAGCCGCGGACCGGGACGCCGTGAGATAGGCCACGGAGCGCTTGCTGAAAGAGCTCTGATCCCCGTTCTCCCGAGCGAAGAGGAATTCCCTTATTCCATCCGCGCCGTATCGGAAACACTTGAATCGAACGGTTCCACTTCACAGGCTTCAGTCTGCGCTTCAAGTATGGCGCTTATGGCTGCCGGTGTTCCGACCAAGAGCCCCGTTGCGGGTATTTCGATAGGACTTGTGACAGGCGAGACGGATGATGACTATCTGCTTCTTACTGATATTCAGGGAATCGAAGATTTCTTCGGCGATATGGA
>DFFO01000051.1 GCA_002369255.1 Lachnospiraceae bacterium UBA3774 | reverse complement strand
AGAGCTGCTTCCACCATTCGCTGACATAGTGTATGGAAGGATCGTAGTTTGCAAGGATCTCCACGGCTTTGCCGTTACGATAAAAATAATTCCTATATGCCGCATAGCGAAGAGCCGCATTTGTTTCAAACGGCGCCGCTGCAAGTTCTGCAGCAGCAGAGGCGGCTCCGGCCATAAGAGCGTCGATATCGCAGTCGGCTGCCGCAATAGGAAGAAGTCCTACCGCGGTAAGCACGGAGTATCTGCCGCCGACATCGTCCGGAACAACAAAGGTTTCATAGCCTTCTGAATCTGCAAGCTTTTTTAGAGCGCCGCGCGCTTTGTCGGTCGTTGCGTAAATGCGCTCCGCCGCGCCCTTCTTGCCGTATTTCTTTTCGAGCATTTCCTTGAAAATGCGAAAAGCCACCGCAGGTTCCGTGGTGGTTCCTGATTTTGAAATGACGTTTACGGAAAAATCGCGGTCTCCTATAAGCTCGATAAGCCTGTTTGTATATGCGGTACTGAGCTGGTTGCCTGCGTAATAGATATCAAGCCCACCCGTGCGAGTATATCCGAAATCGGGCTTTAAAAATTCAATGGCCGCACGTGCGCCGAGATACGAGCCGCCTATGCCGATCACAACCAGCGCTTCTGACTGCTCGCGGATCTTGGCGGCAGCCTTTTTGATCCGCTCAAACTCATCCTTGTCATATTTTTCTGGAAGATTGACCCAGCCGACAAAATCGTTTCCTTCGCCGGTCGCGCCGGTCAGAACATCCCGCGCAGCAAGGATCTCGTCTTTTATTGCAGCAAGCTCATTTTCTCCACAAAAACCGGTCATTTTTGATTCATTAAGAAAAATTTTCTTCATCAAACTTCCTCCGATTGTTCTTTTTTTAACATTATAATCATGCGGGAGGGATTTTTCAAGAAGTCTGTATTTTCGCCGCGGGGCAATTAATTCATGCAGATATTGAAATTTATAAAAAATAATAGTAAAGTATGAGCGGTAAAAAGAAAGGAAAAAGTCATGTACGAATATATACCGAAGGGCGTGTGCGCCAGAAAAATAGCATTTGATATCGACGAAGATACGCAAACCGTTAAAAAGGTGATTTTCACACAGGGATGCTCCGGAAACACGCAGGGCGTTGCCGCTCTCGTCGAGGGGCTGAAGGTTGACGAAGTCATTTCGCGGCTTGACGGGATAAAATGCGGATTTAAGAACACGTCGTGCCCCGACCAGCTTGCGACGGCATTAAAGCAGTACAAGGAAGCAAGAGCATGAAAAGGATCGTTTTGACCGGAGGCGGGACCGCGGGACACGTTACGCCGAATCTTGCGATAGCTCCGCTGCTGAGAGAGGCCGGTTATGAAATCCTCTATATCGGCTCTATATCGGGAATGGAAAAAGAAATAGTTGAAAAAGAAAACATTCCCTATCGCGGCATCTCGTCGGGAAAACTCCGCCGATATCACAGCGTAGAAAATTTCAAAGATCCTTTTCGCATACAAAAGGGGTTTCATCAGGCGATAAAAATCCTCAAAGAATTCAAGCCCGACGTCGTCTTTTCAAAGGGCGGTTTTGTTTCGGTGCCTGTAGTAGGCGCGGCGCGAAGGTTGAAAATCCCTGCAATAACGCATGAATCAGACATGTCGGTCGGTCTTGCCAACAAGCTGAATCTTTATTCAGTAAAAAAGATATGCTGCAACTTCCCGGAAACCGCGCAGTCTCTTCCCTCGGAAAAGGCAGTCGTAACGGGCTGCCCTATCAGACAGGAGCTTTTTGAGGGCGATAGAAACGAGGCTCTCAGGCTGACAGGATTTAAAGGAGACAAGCCCGTGCTCATGGTGATGGGCGGAAGTCTCGGAGCTGTAGCGGTCAACGAGGCGATCAGACAGGCGCTTCCTCTGCTCCTGAAAAATTTCTGCGTGCTGCATCTTTGCGGCAAAGGCAATGTGAACGCGGAATATGAAGAGCTCGAAGGATATGCGCAGTTTGAATATGCAAACGAAGAGCTAAAGCACTTTTTCGCGCTTGCCGATATTGTTGTATCTCGCGCCGGAGCAAATGCGATCTGTGAGCTTGCGGCGCTTAAAAAACCGAATATTCTTGTTCCTCTTCCGTCTGCTTCCAGCCGGGGAGACCAGCTTTTGAACGCGGAAAGCTTCAAAAAACAGGGTTTTTCCGAGGTGCTTTTCCAGGAAGACATCACGCCGGAGCTTTTGTCCGAAACCGTTCTCTCGGTCTATGACAACAGACAACAGTTCGCCTTTGCAATGGAAAAGGCTGATTTCAAAAACGCCGCAAGGAACGTAGTCGATCTGATCAGACAATATTCAAAATAAATCAGGGATCCCCACATCGGGGATCTTTTTTATTAAAAAAAATATAAAAATCCTCTTTACAAACAAAAAGACATATGATAAACTTCCATTAAGTTAGCTTGGGCTAACTAATTTGTTCCGCAAAGGTTAGCTTTTGCTAACAAAAAAAGAAAACCTAAAAGGGGGGTTAGCAGCATGATGCCGCTTATGCTTGCTGAAAAAGGAGAAGAAAATATCATAAAAAAAGTCGGCGGAAGCCCTGAGGTAAAGCACCATCTTGAAGAACTCGGCTTTACCGTGGGCAGCAGCGTAATTATCGTTTCGACGCTCGGCGGAAATATTATAGCAAAGGTCAGAGATACCAGAGTGGCCATAAACGAAGATTTGGCCCGAAGGATTATGGTATAAGAAAGGGAGGATGTAATGAAAACGCTCAGAGACGCAAAGATCGGCGATACGGTCAGAGTTGTAAAGCTTCACGGCGAGGGCGCGGTAAAAAGACGCATTATGGATATGGGCATTACGAAAGGCGTGGATGTTTATATCAGAAAAGTAGCGCCGCTCGGAGACCCGATAGAAGTACAGGTCAGGGGATACGAGCTTTCGCTTCGTAAGGCAGACGCCGAAATGATAGAGACAGAGTAAAGGGAGGAGATAAGATGAGCATAAAAATAGCTCTTGCCGGAAACCCGAACAGCGGTAAAACCACTCTTTTCAATGCGCTTACGGGTTCAAACCAGTTTGTTGGAAACTGGCCCGGCGTAACCGTTGAAAAAAAAGAAGGTAAATTAAAAAAATATGACGACGTAACTATCGTCGATCTGCCGGGTATTTATTCGCTTTCTCCTTATACGCTTGAAGAAGTCGTTGCGAGAAACTATCTGATAGGCGAGCGTCCCGACGCGATCCTCAATATCGTCGACGGCACGAACCTCGAAAGAAACCTTTATCTTACGACTCAGCTTGTCGAGATAGGCATCCCGGTAGTGCTTGCCATCAATATGATGGATATTGTAAAGAAAAACGGCGACAAGCTGAACGTAAAGGAGCTTGGCCGCGAGCTTGGCTGCAAGATCGTTGAGATATCCGCGCTGAAAGGCGACGGAATCAACGAGGCTGCCGCTGCCGCTGTCGAGGCTGCAAAGGGAACAAAGACGATCCCCATGCATTCATTCTCCGGCCCGGTCGAGCACGCGCTTGCTCATATCGAAGAAGCGGTCGTTCACGGAATGCCCGAGGAACAGCAGAGATGGTATGCCATAAAGATCTTTGAAAAGGATGAAAAGGTTCTTGAAGAGCTGAATATTCCTGCGGACACTTTGGGACATATCCAGAAGGATATCGAAGCAGTCGAGAAAGAACTGGATGATGACGCCGAGAGTATCATCACAAATGAAAGATACGTTTATATCGGAAGCATTCTTAAAGGCGTTTACAAGAAAAAAGATGCGCAGACGCTCTCCGCTTCCGACAAGATAGACAAGGTCCTGACAAACCGCTTTGCCGCGCTTCCCATTTTTGCGGCGATCATGTTCCTGGTTTACTATATTTCCATGGTGACCATCGGCGCGGCAGCGACAGACTGGGCAAACGACGGACTCT
>DFFO01000043.1 GCA_002369255.1 Lachnospiraceae bacterium UBA3774 | reverse complement strand
GATACCGTAAAGGTTCACGCAAAGATCAAAGAAGGCAACCGTGAGCGTATCCAGGTTTTTGAGGGCACAGTTCTCAAAAGACAGGGCGGCGGTGCGAGAGAGACTTTCACAGTCCGCAAAACCTCAAACGGCGTAGGCGTTGAAAAGACGTGGCCGCTTCATTCCCCCGTTATCGACAAGATCGAAGTAGTCCGCAAGGGTAAAGTAAGAAGAGCGAAGCTCAATTACCTTCGTGACAGAGTCGGTAAAGCTGCGAAGATCAAAGAGGTTGGCAGATAATCTGAGACAATCGGAAAAAAGGACGTCGGTTTTAAGGCTGCCGTCCTTTTTTCGTAAGGAAACACGACTATGAAGATGAGCACACGCCTTTTATCGGAAATAATCAGATTTGTAATAAGTATAATTGCCGTGATTATGCTCGCGGTTTTTGTCGTGTGGAGTTTTTTCGGAAGAGCAACTGTTGACAACAATTCCATGAACGATCTGCTAAAAAGCGATGACAAAGTGCTTATCGACCGTTTCATCTATCATTTCGGCAGTCCGAAACGATTTGACGTTGTTTATTTTTCCTACGGCGTCAATTCTTCCGCAAAAAGCATAAAAAGAGTGATAGGCCTTCCGGGAGAAAGCGTTAATATAAAAAACGGCGAGATATATATAGACGGGAACTTCCTTGAACTTCCCGAAGGTCTTGGGCCTTACAATGTTGCGGGTCTTGCGGAAAATCCCATTAAGCTCGGAAAAGAAGAATACTTCGTGCTCGGAGACAATGCCGCAGGCAGTGATGACAGCAGGTTTTCATCTGTCGGCAACATAAAAGCCGGCAATATCGAGGGCAAGGTCTGGTTCCGCGTATCTCCCATATCCGATATAGGCTTTGTCTCATCAACCGAATAGCAAAATATTTTGATGATCTTTTAAGAGCAAAAACATGAACGATTTTAAAACAAATATCAACTGGTATCCCGGCCACATGACAAGGGCGATGCGCAAGATGAAAGAAGACGTAAAGCTCGTCGATCTTGTGATAGAACTTGTTGACTCACGCGTGCCCTTATCTTCGGAAAATCCGGATATAGAAAGCCTGACGAGGGGCAAAAAAAGGCTTTTGATAATGAACAAGGCTGACCTTGCAGACCCTGACGTATCCGAAAAGTGGGCAGGTTATTATGCCGAAAAAAAAGTGGACGTGATTCTTGCCGACAGCAGAAATTCCTCCGGAAAAAAGGAAATTGCAGCGGCGATAAACAAATCAATGGCCGAAAAAAAAGCCCGCGATTTAAGCAGGGGTATATTAAACAGGCCGCTTAGGATACTTGTCGCAGGAATACCGAATGTCGGGAAGTCAACATTGATAAATACACTCGCAAAAAAAGCCGTGGCAAAGACCGGGGACAAACCGGGCGTTACAAAGGGCAATCAATGGATAAAAATATCCAAGGGGGTAGAGCTGCTCGATACTCCCGGAGTATTATGGCCGAAATTCGAAGATCCCAACGTAGGCGTGCGGCTTGCGCTTATCGGATCTATAAACGATAACGTAATACCGCTTGGCGACCTTGCATGCAACGGTCTTTTGTTTCTCAGAGAAAAATATAGCGGTTGCCTTAACAAAACATACGGCATTTCCGAAGAAGGTTCGCCTTATGAGCTGCTCATAGCCCTTGCAAAAGCCAGAAACCTGTTAAAGACCGGAGCCTTGCCTGATGAAGAACGCGCCGCAAAGCTGTTTTTGACAGACCTTCGTGCCGGAAGGCTCGGAAGGATATCTTTGGAAACACCGAATCTATGAACAACAGAAAAACCGGGGCGTATTATGAGGCGCTCACCGAAAAATATATAGCAGGGCGGGGCTTTGAAATACTCGAAAGAAATTTCAGATGCAGACTCGGAGAAATAGACCTGATAGCAAAAGACGGAGACTATCTTGTTTTCATTGAAGTAAAATATCGCGGATCATACTTAAAAGGACATCCGGAAGAAGCAGTCACTGCTTCAAAACAAAAAACGATATACAAGACTGCTCAGGTATATATGATCAAAAACGGTTACGGGGAACAGACAAAAGCGCGGTTTGACGTTGCAGCCGTTTATCCCGACGAAACCGTAAAATATTACAAAAACGCCTTTGGCGGATGACGGAGAAAACAATGCCGAAAAAATTCAATCTTGATGAAGAACTTGCCAGACTCGAAAAAATGAAGCTCTATGAGAATAAATACAGTGAGCTTGAATATATCTGCGGGATCGACGAGGCCGGAAGAGGCCCTCTTGCAGGGCCGGTAGTCGCTGCCGCCTGCATTTTGCCAAAAGACTGCAATATACTGTTTTTAAACGATTCAAAAAAACTCACGGAAAAGCGCCGCAGTATGCTTTTTGATGAAATAAAGGAAAAGGCCGTGTCTTTCGGTATCGGTATTGTCTCCGAAAAAGAGATCGACGATATAAACATTCTTCAGGCCACCTATAAAGCCATGAGAATTGCGATATCACAGCTTTCGGTCGTCCCGGATATTCTTTTGAATGACGCGGTGCGCATTCCTGAGGTATCCATAAGGCAGGTTCCTATCATCAAAGGCGACGCAAAGAGCGTTTCCATCGCCGCCGCCAGTATACTTGCAAAAGTCACAAGGGACAGGATCATGGAGGAATATGACGCGGTCTATCCCGAATACGGCTTTGCAAAACACAAAGGTTACGGCACCGGGCAGCATATCGCCGCAATAAAAGAAAAAGGTCCGTGCGAGATACACCGCAGAACCTTTATAGGAAACTTTGTCGGCAAGAAAGATCAATAATGCTTAACGTCGGCCGAAGCCTTTATTTTTTCAATGACCAAAGCGGCTTCTTCTGATACAAAATAATCGTATGAAGAAGCGGGCAGCAGCTCCTTTAAGACATTAAAATCACCATTTTTCAGCGCGAGCCTGACATCGGACGCGCTGATTTCTTTGTCGGAGGATTTTACCCGATCGACCTCAGTTACTTCAACTCCCGATAAGGGCAGTACTTCCTTTAAAGTATCATTATATAGAGCGGTCACGCGGCTGAAAGGCTCGGTTCCCACGTATCTTTTTGTGATCGAAAGAGCTTGCGCAATCTTCGAGAAAACAACGGCGTCAAGCTTTGCATGAGAAGAGATGACAGTATCTGAATCTTTCAGAAAATACGAAGGAAACGTCGCGTTTGAGATGATATAGCTTCCGGTTTTATGCAAAGTGATATTTTTCAGATCACTCACGCCTTCCTTTACAAGTCTGAAGCGGACGTCGAAAGGGATGAGGGAAACGTCTTCAGAGATGACAAACAGATGAAGATGATCATTTTCTCTTGAGGCTTTTTCAACAAGATACCGATGCCCTTTTGTAAAAGGATTGGCATTCATTACAATAGCTGCGCACCTACCCGGCACTTTTTGAACTGAAAGCTCATCTAAATAGTGCGAGAAGCCGTTTTTCCTGTTTTCCATAAAAACTACGCGATCCGGTATCCTTGCGATCTCATAAAAACCCAAATCGCCGAAAAACCTTGCCGAGTCGCATTTGGTATATAAAAACAGATCTTTGTTGCCTTGTTCGTATTGAAATGATATAAGAGCGGTGACTACCTGATTGAGAAGCCCTTCTCCCTGATGCGAGGAGTCAACGGCCATGCATCTTAACGTGTTTTTATAACAGGAGCCGGTAGCGACAAGATTGTAATCCTCGTCAAATAGTCCGAGAGAATAATCGAGATTTTTGTCGATATCGATACCTTCTTTTAAAAGCAAGCAGGTCATAGCCCTTTGTCCGCGGGCGTCACTTTTTTTGATCTCGCTGATACTGTATTCGCTCATTGTTCAAGCTGCTCCCATCGTTCAAACAGGGATTCAATCCCGGACTTAATCTCTTCGAGTTCTTCGTTAAGCTCCATACACTTTTGTATATTAGTGTATATTTCTTCCTGAGTCAACAAGGCCTCTATTTCCTGCTGACGTGCTTCCATAGCCGCAATCTTTTCCTGAACGGCCTTTTTTTCATTTTCAATACGCTTTTCGTTTGCGGCGGCGGCCTTTTTTTGCTGCCTTAATTCTTTTTGCACAGACGAAGAGTTTTTTTCGGAAACAGGAGAGGATACGCTTTCAGCCTTTTTTTCGAGATAGTATTCATAATCGCCTTTATAATCCATAAAGGTCTTATTTTCGATCTCGATCACCCTGTCCGCAAGCTTGCTGATAAAATATCTGTCATGAGAAAC
>DFFO01000098.1 GCA_002369255.1 Lachnospiraceae bacterium UBA3774 | reverse complement strand
CTTACGGCTCTTTCTTTCCGTAAATATCGCCGCCTTTTTTGGCGGCGACGTTTAATATAGCACTTTGCGGCATCGTTTGTCAACATCTTTTTGAGAAAAATTTCAACTTTTTTTCTTTTATTTTCTTCCGCTCTGCCGGCCTGTAGCTTTTGCGCTTTTTCCGCATCAGATTATACTTATATTAAGTACTTCCAGCAGCACTTTTATAAAGAATACCGCAAGCACGATTATCATGATGGGTCTTACGATCCTGGTAGTATCTCTAAAGTATAGCTTTGTTCCGAGAATACTTCCGGCTATCGAGAATATCCCGGCTGTCAATCCAAGCAATATCATGGCCTGGCCTTCAAGGAGGAATACGACTACCGAAATGGCGTTTGTCGCCATATTTATGGACTTTGATATTCCCTGCGCTTTGTCGATGGAAATATGCGCAAGGCCTGTCAGAAGTAATATAAGGAAGGTTCCCGTTCCCGGTCCGTAAAAACCGTCGTACATTCCTATTATAAAAGCAACGGATACAGCTATGATAAGAGTAATACCCGATGAATAAGGAGTTTTTTCTTCTATCGACTGCTTATGAAACCATACGTATGCCGCAGTAGCCGGTATGATAACGAGCATGATTATTTTGAAGATGTTTTCGTCAACAAGAAGTCCGAGCTTTGTTCCGATAAAGGATCCGGCAAGAGCAAATACCACGCAAAAAGCCGCCTCTTTGACCGGAATGAAGCCTTTTTTCGCAAATCTGATCGTGGCTGTCGCAGTACCCGCCACGCTGCTTATCTTGTTTGTGCCTCTTGCAGCGTGAACGGGAAGGCCGATTATCATATATGCCGGAAGCGAGATAAGACCGCCTCCGCCGGCTATGGAATCGACAAAACCCGACAAAAAGATCAGCGGATATAATATCAACAGTTGCGAAACGCTTACTCCGAACATCAAAGGTTACCCCTCTTTAAGCATTCTTTACACGAGCCGTCTTGTCTTTAGGCTTTTCTTCTATTTCGCCCGCGGCTTTCAGGGATTCTTTTGTAATGATCGGGCCTGTCAGTTCATATATCAGCACAGAAAAGAGCACTATATTTCTGATCAGGTCTCCGTCAGAACCGAGACTTTGGGCAGTAACACACATTCCGAGCGCGACTCCCGCCTGCGGGAGCAGCGTATAGCCAAGATATTTTATAACGGTCGGACTGCATTTCGTGGCTTTTGCGGAATACTTCGCGCCGAAATACTTTCCGAATGAACGAAACACAATATAAACCACACCGAGGATGATCAGCATATAATCGCCGAAGACTTCAAGGCGAAGGGCGGCTCCGCTCAGCACAAAAAAGCAGGCAAGAACCGGGCTTGACCATTTTTCCGACCGCTTCATGATCTCGTCGGAAAAGTCGCATATATTGCAAAAGACCGCGCCGAGCATCATACATGTAAGAAGCGGGGAAAAACCGATAGTGACAGGGCCTGCCTCAAATGACAAAGTCGCAATAGCGGCAGTCAGTATTACAAAAGCGGTCGCAAGAGAATTTCTGTTCGTATTTGAATGAAACAGCGCCTCAAGCTTTGTAAGGATCCAGCCAGCGGCCGTTCCGAGCAGCAGCGAGCAAACGATTTCTATCAAAGGATCAAGGATTACGGAGACGATATTTATTTCACCGCTTGATATTACCTTTGCGATCCCGAATGATACTGCGAAAAGTACCAGCCCTACGGCGTCATCTAATGCCACTATCGGAAGAAGCAGATTTGTGACCTCTCCTTTTGCCTTGAACTGACGGACGACCATAAGCGTCGCAGCGGGCGCTGTAGCTGAGGCTATGGCGCCGAGAGTGATAGCCGCAGGAAGCGAAATGACTGACGGAAACAGAAAATGGAATATTATCAGTGCGATATCGACAAGAACTGCCGCAGTAACAGACTGAACTATTCCTATAGTAAACGCCTGCCTTCCGATTTCTTTAAGCTGTCCAAGGCGAAATTCCGCGCCGATGGAGAATGCTATAAATCCCATCGCGACCTGATTAATAACGTCATATTTTGCGACTTCTTCATAACTCGAGAAACCTATCACGGTTCCGAGCCTTCCGAGGAAAAACGGGCCAATAATAACTCCGGCCACCAAAAATGCCGTTACGTCCGGTAGATGGATCCTTTTCATCAATCTCGTCATAAGCAGACCGGCCATAAGGGCAACGGCAAGGTTCAATAAAACTGACATTTTTGTATGCACTTCCTTTTTATTCTTTTCAAGGAAAATATTATATCACTGATATTTCTTAAATCAAGCGGCAGAGAGCGCTATCCGTATTTTTCTTTTTGAAAACGCCTCTGCCGCTAATACCGCGCAAAAAACCCCGGTGCGATCTTTTTCCATTCTCGGCAGGATCTACGGGGTACAATGCGAAAATCAGTTGATTTATGCGCTTTTTGTTTGGTTTGGTGCGTTGTTGTCGGCTTTTACTTAATTTATAATAGTATATATCGGTTTTCGGTTTTGATTCTGAGAGGCAAGGTGATCCGACATCACAGATAAAATTGAACTTTTTGAAAAATATCCCGTAAGCAAGGCGGTATTTCGCCTTGCGTTTCCTACTGTGATCGGACAGGTGATCCTGGTCGTTTATAATATCGCGGACGCTTTTTTCGTCGGTCTTGCAGGCTCTGATTCTTCTCTTGCAGCTGTTTCGGTCTGCATGCCCGCGCTGATGTTTTTGTCCGCAATTTCAAATCTTTTCGGTGTTGGCGCTGCAAGCGTCATTTCCAGAAGCCTCGGAAACGGCGACAGCGTGCGCGTAAAAGCGGCTTCCGCCTTTGCTTTCTTTGGTTGTCTGGCGCTGACTTTTTTTTACAGTCTCTTTGCTTATGTGTTTAAAGACAGTTTTGTGGATATTCTGGGAGGCACTAATCCTTTAGTTCACAGAAAGTCGGTTACTTACCTTATCTGCACCATAACCGCGGGCGGAATGGCGACTGCCGTCAGCGTTTTGTTTTCACACCTGATAAGGGCTGAAGGAAGATCCGTCAGCGCAAGCGTCGGTATAAGTATCGGCGGTATTTCAAATATCATTCTCGATCCTCTGCTGATCTTTGTATGTTTTCCGAAGGGCAGCGAAGTACTTGGCGCGGCTGCAGCTACGGCTATATCAAATCTCATATCTCTTTTTTATTTTATAATCGTCCTGATCAGAATCAGGAAAAGATCCTTTTTGTCTTTTAGGCTTTCAAGAAGCATTTTCAAAAAGAACGTATCGCGCGATATTATTGTGACCGGTTTTCCCGCTTTTGTCATGACTCTGTTTGAAAATATTTCCTATGCGGTTCTTGACAAACTGATGTCGCTGCAGGGACTGCCGATGCAGGTAGGCGTAGGCGTAGCGAAAAAAATAAATATGCTTTCTCATTGCATTGTACGCGGCATCGCACAAGGGTCGCTGCCTCTTATCGGATATAATTATTCATCCGGTAATTACAAGCGTATGCATGATTGCGTCAAAATCTCCAAACGGCTTTCCGTGACAACCGCAGCGGTTTTGATGTTTATAAATCTCATCTTTGCCAGAGCGCTGGTCTCCGTCTTTATACATGCAAATACGCCGTCTCTTTCATATGGCGCGGCGTTTCTTAGAATATTATGTATCGGCGGGCCTTTTTCAGCAGGAG
>DFFO01000002.1 GCA_002369255.1 Lachnospiraceae bacterium UBA3774 | reverse complement strand
TAGCCCGCCTCGGTCAGCGTGGTGGCGTCGGCAATGGCAAAAGGCACGTCGAGCATTTTTGCTATAGTCTGCGCAAGATACGTCTTTCCCGATCCCGTGGGGCCGAGCATAAGAACGTTTGATTTTTGCAGCTCCACGTCGTCGTTATCGCCGCCGGCAAGAACTCTCTTGTAGTGATTGTAGACCGCGACCGAAAGAACTTTTTTTGCGGCGTCCTGTCCGATAACGTACTTGTCCAGGAATTTTTTGATTTCCTTGGGCTTTTTGAGGTTTATTTCGGCACCGCTCGAGAAGCCTTCCTTTTTATAATCCGAGCCGTCAAATATTATCTCCGAACACAGCTCAACGCAGCTTTCGCAGATATATACGCCTTTCCTGACTCCGGATATCAGCTTTACCACTTCATTTTCGCTTCTTCCGCAAAAATCGCAGTACTTTGTTTTGTCATTTCCCTTTATGGCCATAAGATCTCCTGTTTATCTGCTGGTGATGACTTTATCAACAAGACCGTAATCTGCCGCCTCGTCCGCAGTCATAAAATTGTCTCTTTCGGTATCGGCCGCGATGGTCTCTATATTTTTTCCGGTATTTTCCGCAAGTATCTCATTCAGTCTCTGACGCGTGCGCAAAATATGCTCCGCAGCGATATTTATTTCGGTGGCCTGTCCCCTTGCTCCACCGGAAGGCTGATGGATCATGATCTCGGAATTGGGAAGCGCGTATCTTTTGCCTTTTGTGCCTCCCGCAAGCAGAAATGCGCCCATGCTCGCCGCCATTCCGATACATATCGTAGATACGTCGCATTTTACGAATTTCATGGTGTCATAGATCGCAAGTCCCGCAGTCACGGAGCCGCCGGGGCTGTTGATGTACATCTGAATATCTTTCCCGGGATCTTCGGACTCAAGGAACAAAAGCTGGGCAACGACGGTACTGGCCATATCGTCGTTTATCTCCTCGCTGATAAAAATGATCCTTTCCTTCAGCAGTCTCGAATAAATATCATAGCTGCGCTCGCCGCGGCTCGTCTGTTCAACAACATAGGGTATAAGATTCATATTTTTTCCTTTCATCTGTCTTTAAAATCCAAAACACCAAGCTGCGAATACTTCCCGCAGCTTGGTGAGAGTAGAAAAATGTGAACGTGTTTTTATTTCGACTGCTCGTAAATAAGATCAAGCGCCTTTCCGACAGCCAGATCTTCCTTGAGCTGTTCTATCTGCTCTTCACTCATTATGCCGCGAAGCTTTTCCGTTTCCATTTTATACTGCTCGGCAGTCTTGGCTATATCAGCATTTACGTCTTCATCCGTTACTTCGATATTTTCGGCCTTTGCAACCGCCTCAAGCACGAGTCTCGTCTTTATGCGTTTTTCGGTATTGGGCTTTTCGGACTCGATCAGCGCCTCTTCGGTCTGACCGGTATACTGCATATACTGCTCCATGCTAAGCCCCTGACTGCGAAGCTGCTGGGCAAAGCTGTTTATTGTATTTCTTGCCTCGCTCGTGATCATAAGATCCGGAACATCCATTTCCGAGCCTTCCACGATCTTCGCTACGAGAGCGTCTTCCTTTGCGGTCTTGGCAGTCTTTTCTTTTTCTTCGGAAAGCTTTTTACGGAGGTCTTCCTTGTATTCGGCAAGAGTCTCAAAGTCCGAAACCTCGCTGGCGAATTCATCGTCTATCTCAGGAAGTTCCTTTGTCTTTATGCTTTTGATCGTGCAGGTAAATACCGCAGGCTTTCCGGCAAGAGTCTTTTCGTGGTAATCCTCGGGGAAGCTTACTTCTATGTCCTTCGTCTCGCCGATATTCATTCCGATAAGCTGCTGCTCAAAGCCCGGGATAAACGAGCCCGATCCTATAGTGAGCGGGTAATCATGGCTTTCTCCGCCTTCAAAAGCAACGCCGTCAGTCTTGCCGAGGAAGTCAAGAGTGATCATGTCTCCGTCCTCAACCGGGCGACCCTCTACGGGAATTATGGAAGCGTTCTTTTCCTGCTCGCGCTTGATCTCTGCTTCTATATCTTCGTCGGTAACCTCTGCGGAAATCGTATCAACTTTTAAGCCCTTGTACTGTCCGAGTTTGACTTCCGGTCTCTTTGCAACAGTAGCGGCAAAAACAACGGGCTTGTCAAGTTCGACCTGCTCGTAGCTTATCTCAGGATAGGAAGCTACCTTGATGCCGTTTTCTTTTTCGGCTTCGGCAACGGCCTTTTCATAAGCCATGGGAACGAGATCATTCACTGCGTCCTCAAGGAAGATCCCTTTGCCGTAAGCATGCTCTATTATATTGCGGGGAGCTTTTCCCTTGCGAAAGCCCGGAACGTTTATGCGTCCTCTCATCCTTTTGTAAACGGTATCTTCCGCTGCCTTTACTTCGTCAAGCGGGATCTCTACCGTAAGCTTCACAAGGTTGTGTTCTAACTCTTCATACTTAACGCTCATTATCGTCAATCTCCTTAAACATCATTTTTGCGTGTCGCAAATAGGCATTATAACATACCGGCAGTAATTGTGCCAACACTTTTTATATACCCGTCCGGCCGTCAGATCTCTTCTTCGCCATTTGTCTTTGCGCCCATGCGATAAAGACTCTGCGCCTCGCTGATGTTCGCTGCCTTTCCGGACTCAAGATAGGCTATAAGCGCCGTTATTTCTTCTTTTTTGTAGTCTCTTCCGAGAACGGTCTCAAATTTTTGCGCAACGTTTAGTTTCTGATCCTGAAGCACCGCTTCCATATCCTCATAGACCGAACCGGCTTCTTTCATTTCTGTTTCAAGCTGCCCGAGTCTTTCGCTGTGGTTTTGGCGTATTTCCTGCGTAATGCGGGGTTTTACTTCGTTTTCAAACTGCTCGAGCGCCGCGTTTCTGCGTTCGGCAATCCTGTTCTTTTCTTCCTGAATGTCAGAAATGTTTTCGTCGTATGAACCCAGGCCGTACATTTCTTCGTTTTTGTCATCACGAATGCTCTTTGTGATTGCGTCAACCTGTTTTTCCTGAGCCGAGATCACGCTTCTGATCTTTCTTACCTGCTCAAGCGTCTGACCGTGCGCGGTTTTGGCTCTGACAAACAAAAGGACG
>DFFO01000009.1 GCA_002369255.1 Lachnospiraceae bacterium UBA3774 | reverse complement strand
TATTATAAAAATACAAATTATGCAAGACGCAAAGTCGCATTCCGAGCATTTCTCCGCTTTTGAGAAGATGTCTTATATAACCTCTGGAAAAGCTTTTGCATGCCGGGCAGCCGCAGCCGTCTTCAATGGGACTTTGATCCGTTTTGTATTTTTCGTTGAAAAGATTCAGCTTTCCGTGGTTTGTATAAACGTGGCCGTGCCTTCCGTTGCGGCTCGGATATACGCAGTCGAAAAAGTCAACGCCCCGATCAACGCCCTCAAGGATATTTGCGGGCGTGCCGACGCCCATGAGATATACGGGCTTTTTTCTCGGAAGATGCGGAACTACCTCGTCCAGGATATGATACATCTCCTCGTGGCTTTCTCCGACCGCAAGTCCTCCTACGGCATATCCCGGAAGGTCGAGTTCGGATATTTCCTGAGCGTGTTCGATACGGATATCCTCATACGTGCCTCCCTGATTTATCCCGAAAAGCAGCTGATCAGGATTTACTGCGTCTTTTTTTGCATTTTGTCTTTCGAGCTCGTCTTTGCATCTTTTCAGCCATCTTGTGGTACGCTGCGTGCTTGCATATACGTAATCCCTTGGCGAAGGATTTTCACAGCATTCGTCAAAGGCCATCGCTATTGTGGAGCCGAGATTACTCTGTATCCTGATGCTTTCTTCGGGACCCATAAATATTTTGCGGCCGTCCACGTGAGAATTGAAGCTTACGCCCTCTTCTTTGATCTTTCTTAGTTTGGCGAGAGAAAAAACCTGAAAACCGCCGCTGTCGGTAAGAACCGGTCCGTCCCAGTGCATAAATTTTCTGATACCGCCCATTTGTCTTACCACGTCGTCTCCCGGCCTTACATGCAGATGATAAGTATTTGACAGCTCGACCTGACAGCCGATCTGTTTTAAGTCATTTGCAGACACAGCGCCTTTTATGGCTGCGGCGGTTCCGACATTCATAAATACAGGTGTTTCTATGACTCCGTGAACCGTCATCATTCTTGCTCTTTTTGCTCTGCCTGATTCAGTTAATATCTCGTACATTTCTTCTCCCGTTTCTCAGATTTCGATGATATCGGAAAGCCTGTCCGACGGAGCTGATACCACATCCGCTTCGCATCCCGAAAACCTGCCTTCGGTCCTGACCGTTTCAAGCGCAAGCTCAACATAATTGTTTATCTTGCTGATATGACCGAGTATCACGTGTTTTAAGCGTTGGCTGTTGATGTCGCAAAGAAGCCTTGCCGCGGATTCGTTGGACAAATGGCCTTTTTCCCCGAGGATCCTTTGTTTTGTCGGATACGGATAAGGCCCCGTCTGAAGCATTCTCACGTCATGATTTGCCTCCAGCAGCACGGCGTCCAGCCCGCAAAGCCTCTCGGCAAGGTCTTTGTCATAAACGCCAAGGTCCGTTACCACGGCCGCGCTGTGGTCATTGGAAGTGACCCTGTAAACTACGGGCTGCGCCGCGTCATGCGAGACCGAGAAGCTTTCGGCTTTTATATCCCCAAGCGAAAACTCCGTATCCGGAAATATTACTTGAAAATACTCGTCGTTTACTTTTCCGAGCAGATTTTTGCGTTTGATCTCGCTATAAGTACCTTCCGTCAGATAAACGGGAACTTCGTATTTCCGCAGCAAAACACCGAGTCCGCCGATATGGTCTGCGTGTTCGTGCGTGATAAGGATCCCGTCAAGATCATTCACTCCAAGCCCGAGGCTTTCAAGGCCGGTCTCTATCCGCTTCAGAGAGATACCTGCGTCTATCAGAATGTTTCTTTTTTCGGTTCCTATATATATGCAGTTTCCGCTGCTTCCGCTCGCTATCGTGGCAAGTCTCATCAGATATCTGCCCCTGTCTTTTTTTTGATACGTTTGATCTGATCTTTTATTCTGATTTCAAGTTCTTCAAGAGAACCGCTGTTGTCTATTTCTACATCGCATAAGGATCTGAACTCTTCATCACCCAGCTGCGCTGAAATAATCTCGAGTGATTTTTCCCTTGAGTAGCCGCGCGTGTCTTCAAGCCTTTGTATCCGCGTCTCGGCGTCGGCGCGAATATACCATATCTCGTCGCAGAGCTCGTCAAAGCCGCCTTCCCTTGGGAGCGCGGCTTCAAATACCAAAAGCCCCTTTCGCGTCTTTGCTTTTTTTAGCAGGAAAGCCTTTACTGCCGGATGAATAATATCTTCAAGGGCAGAAAGCTTTTCCGGGTCGCGAAAAACGATTTTTGAGATAGCTTCTCTGTCAGGCAGGCCGTCGTCTGTCAAAATATCATTCCCAAGCAAGGCGACGACATCTTCATATGCGCTGCCGTCAGGCATAATAAGAGCACGCGAAACACGGTCGGCCTGATAGACTTTTGCGCCCCACGAATTTTCGAGAATGTATAAAACCGTGCTTTTCCCGGCTCCGATTCCGCCGGTAACGCCGATAATATAATTGTTTTTGTTTATCTTCAATATCTTCTCCGGTTATTTTGTATCGTACCAGTTTTCACCCGTTCCCACGCTTACTTCAAGCGGAACCTTTAACTTAAAAGGCTCGGTCATGCGGTTTTTGAGCAGCTTTGTGATACTCTCCTTTTCCGCTTCGGGAACCTCGAGTATCAGCTCGTCATGTACCTGCAGTACTACTCTTGATCTAAAGCCGCCCTCTTCAAGAGCCTCTGATACGTAAAGCATTGCCATCTTCATAATATCAGCCGCGGTTCCCTGTATCGGCGAATTCATGGCGACACGTTCTCCGAACTGTCTTTGCATATAATTTGCGGACTTCAGCTCCGGCACGGGTCTTCTGCGGCCGAAAGAGGTGACGCAGCAACCGTTGTTTTTTGCCTGAAGAATCTGTCTGTCAAGGAATTTTTTTACTTCGGGATAAGTCCTGAAGTATCCTTCGATATAATCGTTTGCTTCTTTTCTCGAAATGCCGAGATTTTCAGAAAGCCCGAAAGCGCTCTCGCCGTAAACAATGCCGAAGTTGACTGCTTTTGCGGCTCTCCTCTGCGCCGGAGAGACCTCATCATACGGAACGTGAAAGACCTGTGAGGCGGTCAGGCTGTGAATATCGAGGTCTTCCTTAAAAGCAGAGATCAGTCTTTCGTCTTCGGAAAGGTGAGCCAGAACTCTGAGCTCTATCTGGGAATAGTCCGCGTCAATAAAAACGCAGCCTTTTGCCGGTATGAAAACCTTTCTGATCTCTCGTCCGAGCTCTTCTCTGACAGGAATATTCTGAAGATTCGGCTCCGCGCTGCTGATCCTTCCGGTAGCGGTAACTGTCTGCAGAAAACGTCCGTGAATCCTGCCGTCACCGGAGATAAACGAGGCAAGACCGTCGGCATAGGTACTCTTTAGCTTTGAGTACGTCCGAAACTCAAGTATGGACGCCACCAGGGGGCTGTACGGGCGAAGCTTTTCCAGAACGTCCGCCGCGGTGGAATAACCCGTTTTGGTTTTTTTGCCGCCGGGGAGATGCATTTTTTCAAACAGGATCTCTCCAAGCTGCTTTGGCGAATTTATATTGAACTCTTCTCCGGCAAGTTCATAGATATCTTTTTCAAGCGTCTTTAGCCTTTCTCCGAGCTTTTTCCCGTAGTCCGAAAGCGCCTGTTTGTTCACTCCTACGCCAACTTTTTCCATGTCGTGAAGCCTAAAAGCGGTAGGCATTTCGACCTCGCAAAAGATCGTATGCATACCCGCGCCTTTTAGCGCCTCGACCATATTTTCGTATGCCGCATAAATGACCGTGACCTGCTGCGTCAGATAATCTCTGACCGCATCGCTGCCAGTATCCGGGGCGTTTTTTTTGTCAAAAAGCTCCTCTTTTGAGGGAAGGACTGTTCCGTCGAGGAAATCTCTTGCTATGTCTTCATAATTGTAGGAATTACCGAGAGGATTCAGCAAATATGCCGCAATCTCAGCGTCAAAAAAGGCGCCTGACCTTGCGGGGTCGAACTCACGGAGAAGTCCGGCAAGTCCGTTGACTATTATCGTGGCTCCGCTCTTTGAGAGGCTGTCTATTTTTTCGCGGATATATTCCTCATCGATCATCCATGCAAGTTTTATGTCATAAACGTTTTCGCCGTCGCAAGTAAAAAGCAATCGTCTCTGGCCATACAGGTCAAGATAAGCAACGGCGGTTTTTTTACCCAAGGCGCATTCAAATGCCTTATCCGCCTCGCCCGGGTCCATTCCCGTGATCTCTATCAAAGAGGCTTTCTTTAAAGGCGCAGCCGAAAGCGTTTTGGGGGCGATGCCTGATCCGGAAGGGTCAAAGCCCGAATCCGAAAACTTTTTCATGAGCTTTTTGAGCTCAAGTGAACCAAG
This sequence comes from Lachnospiraceae bacterium UBA3774, assembly GCA_002369255.1. GTDB lineage: Bacteria > Bacillota > Clostridia > Lachnospirales > Lachnospiraceae > UBA3774. The sequence goes on along the minus strand of DFFO01000009.1, from coordinate 1,697 downwards.
CAGGCTGTAGGCTTTTGGAGTGAATATGTTTTTTATCTTCATAGACTCCGAGTCCTGCTCTATAGGGGCATCCAAAACTATCGTTGCGAGTTTTCTGGAGAGAAGCGCCATATCAAAGTGTTCAGAGATGGCGTTTTTTGCCCTCGCGGGCGTCACATCCTCGATATGCTCCATAATGTTTTCAAGACTGTGGAACGTGGAAATAAGCGTCTGCGCGGTCTTTTCTCCGACTCCCGGAACTCCCGGGATATTATCGGAGGAATCACCCTGCAGGGCTTTTACGTCAATAAACTCAAGCGGTGTGACGCCGTATTCCTCGAGCATCCGCTTAGGAGTGAATACTTCTGTCGTGGTAACGCCGCTTTTTGTCTTGGGGATGAGCTGCGTGATGTTGTCAGAAACAAGCTGAAAAAGGTCTCTGTCCCCGGACAGTATGACAACTTGCATTCCCTCGCGTTCGCAGCGCTTGGAGAGCGTGCCTATAAGATCATCTGCTTCAAATCCGGCTTTTTCCATAACAGTGATGTCCGAAGCCAAAAGAAGTTCTTTAAGAATAGGAACCTGCGCGCGGAGCTCTTCGGGCATCGGTTTGCGGGTTCCTTTATAACCTTCAAACATCTCGTGTCTGAAGGTAGGCTCGTGCCGGTCAAATGCCACAGCAATATGAGTGGGGTTTTCCTGTTCAAGTATCTTGAAAAGGATATTCATAAAACCATAAAGGCCGCCCGTAGGGACGCCCTTGCTGTTTGTGAGGGGCGGCACCCCGTAAAATGCTCTGTTTAATATACTGTGTCCGTCGACGATAAGGATTTTCCGAGACATATTGTTTTCTCCCATAACAGGAAAGATTATACCATAATCACGGGGCACTTGAAACTGAAAAAAGTTTGTGATAAAATCCGTTTTGCGCCGATGTGATGGAATTGGCAGACGTGCCAGACTCAAAATCTGGTCCCGGCAACGGGGTGCGGGTTCGACCCCCGCCATCGGCAGACAAAACCGAGATTACGAAAAGGTAGTCTCGGTTTTTTTGTAGAAAAGCGTTTTTCATAGTAATGGTTTGGGCAGGATTGCTCAGCTGCGGGTTTCTGTCTTTTTTTAAAAAATCACCATTTAACAGATTTTTCTGCGACCGGAGTTCTGTCTTTTTTTAAAAAAACACTATTTGACAGAGTATTCTGCGTCGGGAATTCTGTCTTTTTTTAAAAAATCACCATTTGACAGTATTTTCTGCGTCGGGAATTCTGTCTTTTTTTAAAAAATACACCATTTGACAGAATTTTCTACGCTCGGAGTTCTGTCTTTTTTTAAAAAAACACCATTTGACAGAAACTTTTGAGCACGGAATTCTGTCTTTTTTTAAAAAATCACCATTTGACAGAATCTTCTGCGTCGGGAATTCTGTCTTTTTTTAAAAAATCACCATTTGACAGAATCTTCTGCGCTCGGAGTTCTGTCTTTTTTTAAAAAAAACACTATTTGACAGAATTTTCTGCGTCGGGAATTCTGTCTTTTTTTCATTAATCACCATTTGACAGAATATTCTGCGCACGGAGTTCTGTCTTTTTTTAAATAATACACCATTTGACAGAATCTTCTGCGACTGGAGTTCTGTCTTTTTTTAAAAAAACACCATTTGACAGAATTTTCTGCGTCGGGAGTTCTGTCTTTTTTTAAAAAAACACCATTTGACAGAA
>DFFO01000108.1 GCA_002369255.1 Lachnospiraceae bacterium UBA3774 | reverse complement strand
CTCGAAGAAGAACGCCGGCGCAGCGCAAGAAACGCAGTTAAGCTAAGGGATAAGGAGTAATAATCGAGAAGCTCCCACTTTTATATTCGTCGGATTATTGCTGGGTGCAGAGGAACAAAGAGTTGCTGCCTGTGCACCCTAACTTTTGCCGAACCGGGTGCAGAGGACGAAAGAAAGCTCCCTAGTGCACCTTTGCCGCAAAAAATAAGGTGCAGAGTGAGTAAAAATTGCTCCTTGTGCACCATAACAACAAATGGGTTGAGTGCACAAGGGAAATGGACTATCATTTAATGACTGGTTTGCAATGGCGGTGACTTCAGCTGAGTGTACAGGGGGGAATGGATGCTCATTTAATGTAAAACAAATAGGAGCAGCATTCGTGCTGCTCCTTTAAAAAGGAATTTTGAAAAAAGGAAAAAAGTTTTGTTAGTATTAGTATGTTTGCAAAAAGTGCTAATCAGCAAATACTGTGAGTGTCGGATGATATGTGCCGGATGATCAGTTGTAATAATAAATAGTCAAATATCTTCCTGCAATAAGTCCTTCGTCATTAATAATATTGTTTATCTTGCGAAGCTCATCAACGTAATCAGAAACTGACTCATCTCCGTGGTATGCACTTGCGATACTCCAGAGGCTGTCTCCGCTTTTTAACTCTATGGAAGTATAATATCTCTCCTGCTTTGCTGCAGCCGCAGCAGCCACATTCCTGCTGATAATGATACCGCCGAAAATAATGGCCGCAATAAGTATAATGAGAATGCCGATTCTGAAAATCCTGATCTTTGCAGTATTCATATTAACTCCTTTGACAAACAAATATTCCCGAACAAATGTTTTCTGTATTATATAAAACGAACACACGTTTGTCAATACTTTTCGCAAATAAAAACGAACAAATTTTTGCAAACAAATGTTTACATTTAAAAAACGTTGTGATATACTACGTTTGAAGCAATTTTATATTATTCTTTACAGGAGGAACGAATATGCCGAGACCTCATTCATTTGAAAAAGAAGACGAAATTTTTAATTTTATAAAATCAGAGATCGCAAGGACCGGCTATCCGCCGTCGATCAGAGAAATTTGTCTTGCTGTTCAGCTTAAGTCCACTTCGTCCGTTCATGCATATCTTCGCTCTCTTGAAGATCGCGGGCTTATTGAACGCGGCTCTACCAAGAACCGAGCCATCAGAATCGCTTCCGAAGATCAGTTCAATCTCTCCGAAAGAGAGATACTTAATATTCCCATCATAGGAAACGTCGCTGCCGGCTCTCCCATTCTTGCCGAAGAAAATATCGAAGACTATTTTGCGATGCCTGCCGGTATGCTTCCATATTCCGGAAACAAAGATCTTTTTATGCTGAACGTCAAAGGCGAAAGCATGATAGATATGGGAATTTACGACGGCGACTCCGTTATCTGCGCTTCCGACAATACCGCCAGAAACGGAGAAGTGGTAGTTGCTCTTATTGATGATTCCGCCACCGTAAAACGTTTTTACAAGGAAGACGGTCATATCAGATTGCAGCCCGAAAACGAAAATATGGATCCGATTATCGTTGATGATTGTTCGATTCTCGGAAAAGTAATCGGCCTTTTAAGACTCAACATCCATTGATGTGACCGATGTAAAAATTTAGTTGTAGATTTTATACAAAAATAACTATAAAAAAGCCTGCTTGCGAAACTATCGCGGCAGGCTTTTTTATAATTCAAAAATCTTGCAGAGCAAAAATATACTCATTTATGTTTCAAAAATCTTGCAGAGCAAAATTATACTCATTTGTGTTTTTGCAGAAATAAATCTGCGCTTATTTTTATTACAGAGCTATAATTGTGGCTTCCTGCGCATTTGCGGGAAGAAATTCTTTGTCTTCAGAAACGCTGAGGATGAAATCAACGTTGAACTTTTCGCTGATCAGATTCAGATCGTTTACAGCATTTTCAATTTCCTCTCCGGAAAGGTGAGAAAGCTTCAAAAAGCTGTCAAGGAATACCTTTTCAAGGTCGTGATCTTGTGAAATAAGTCCGCAGATAAATCCCAAAAAAGCTTCATAAGAATGAACCGGATAATTAAAAAGATTGATCAGTCTGATGTTGCGGTCGAGCTCATACATATGCTTGGAGTTTTTGTCGACGTAGACAATCGTTCCGTGAGCCTCCTTCATTGCGGTATTTGCCTGATCAAGAAGATGTTTGGTTTTTCCTTTGCCTTTAACGCCGGCAATGATTTGTATCATTAGCGTATCCTCCTTATATAAAGGGCGAGCCTTTTTTCTTTCTGAGTTAATTATATTACAGATGATTCAAAATCTCAAGGTATCAAAAGTCAATGTCGCGGCAATTTCAAAAGCCACAATTGCGATAATGATTCGCAAAAAACCATCAAAAGTCAACGTCGCGGTTGTTTTTTTGCAGGCCCGCGTTCAGCACTATTCCCATTCCGATAAACAGACTTAAGGCAGAGCTTACGCCCGCGCTCATAAACGGGAGCGGAAGTCCGGTATTGGGAAGAAGGCCTGTAGCCACTCCGATATTTACAAACGTCTGAAAAGCAATCAGGCTTCCCATGCCTACCGCGACGAGTCTTCCGCCCATATCCTTGGCTTTCATGCCTATTTTAAAGCATTCCACGACAAGAAAAGCGATCAGCAACAAAACGACCACGCTGCCTATAAAACCGAGCTCCTCTCCCACTACCGAGAAAATAAAATCAGAGTTTTCTTCTGAAAGGAAATTTCCGTTTTTAACAGATTCAAAGCTTGTATTGTTGAGCCCTTTTCCGTAAAGCTGTCCGGACGAAATAGCAAGAACGGAGTTGTCCTGCTGCGTTGTCAGTCCGCTTGCGGAGTACTCTGAAGGAAAAAGCCATGAAAGAATCCTGTTTCGCTGATATTCTTCAAGAATAAGTCCGTTTGAAAGCAAGATGACAAAAGTGACCGCAAAAGGAACCGCTACCGCGATTGCGCCGACTATCCATTTCCAGCTTAGCTTGGCGACAAAAAGCATGCAAAGAAAAATAAATAATATTACAAGGGTAGTCGAAAGATCCGGTTCGAGAAGTACCATTCCCGCAATTACAGCGAACAGCCCGAGCGCGCCGAACAGATAACCGGGTTTGTTGATCTTGTCCTTAAACGAGTCAAAATACCTGGCAAACACGACTATAACGCCTATTTTGGCAAATTCAGAAGGCTGAATCCGAAAACCTGCTATATCAAGCCATCTCGTGGCATAGTTGATGGTTTTTCCGAAAAGCAAAACCCCGGCAAGAAGTACAAGCACTCCTATATATATTATCGGCGCGGCCTTTAAAACAAGATGATAGTCGATCAGCGAGATCGCGATCATAAAAACCGCTCCGACTATTATTCCGATAAGCTGTTTTTGCAGATTGCCGTCCCTATCGGGATCATTTACCATGGCGCTTGTAAGAACAAGATAACCGATTACGCAGATAGCAGCTATCAAAACGATTATTTTGAAATTGTAGTTTCTGATCTTGTAATCAGAAAAATTAACCATCTTCATATTATTATCAGTCTATAATAAGCGCGTTGCTTGCAGTTGCGGCGCCCCTTTCAAGAATATCGTCAAGCGTGAGCTTGCCGTAATAAAAATCATATACGTCGCTCGTGATCTTAACGGAGTTTGACGCGGAATAACCGTATATGATCGTTGTGGCGACGCCTATTTCCGGATTGTCATACGGAGCATAGGAAATAAAATTCGCATGGTTGGGACGGAGCTTGTTCTCTTCCGCCGTCCCCGTCTTTCCGGCTATCTCCACATCACAGGTGACATTTTTTCTGGTTCCTGAGTTTTCCGTGGTAACGGCTCTCATGCCCGCATGAATAGTATTCCACGTGCCGCTCATAAGATCGCTCGTGCCTGAGAGCACGGGTTCGGGTTCGGAAAGTGTATTTCCGTCCTTATCTGTAATCTTATCCAGCAAAGTCAGATCATAAATGCTTCCTTTGTTTGCAAGCGTGGACAGATATCTTGCCAGCTGAACGTTTGAAAAGACGTTTGTACCCTGACCGATCGCAGAAGGGATAGGCGCAGCGTCCGAAATATGCGGCTCGTTTTCATTAAGCTGAATGCCGGTTTTGGTCCCGAGTCCGAGTCTTGTGGCATATTCCCGAAGGACAGAAAGGCCTTTGGGTTCGTTGTAAACCTCTTCTCCCCGGCTGTTTTCCGTCAGTGACAATCGCCATCCCATCTCGGAGAAAAAGTAGTTGCAGGACTGCGCAATGGCGCTCTTTATATTGATATTTCCGTGAGTTTCATGATACGTTGTATAAAATGAGCATGCAAGATTTAGTCCCTGTTTGGTAAACACGCCTTGGGTATCTATATATTCGTCTGAAGTAACAACTCCTTTTTCAAGAGCCGCGGCAGTGGTAACGAGTTTGAAAACGGAACCGGGCGCTTTCTGAGCCTGTGTCGCAGTATTGTAAAGAGGCGAGCTGAGGTCGTTGACAAGACGGCTGTAATAAGCCGCGTCAATGGAGCCTGACAATCTGTTGTTGTCGTAGCTCGGATAAGAAACGCAGGCAAGTACGTCGCCGGTATAAATATCCACTATTGTAACAGCCGCCGAGCAAGGGTCCATGGCAAGCTGTGCCGGCGTTATTTCAAGTGAAGATATTTTAGCTTTCATAAATTCGTAGGAAGTGCTTCCGTTTCCGCGTTTTAACGCGGCTATGGCGCTTTCGTCAGATTTCAGTACGTTTTGTTCAAAAAGCGCAAGACAGATATCGCACCCGGAAATTTTACGGTTGTAGATAAGATATTTGTATATTCTTTTGCTGAAAACGTCGCTTGCTTTCAGCAGCTCGTCGATCTTGTCTACAAGAGCATTGTAAGTAGTCTCCGCGCCAATATATTTATCGCTCATCTCGAGCTTTGATATATCAACCCAGCCGTTATCCATCGCATATTTCAAAAACTCGGAGAGGCTGATCGTCTCGTCAGTCTTGTATGCAATAAACACAGGGTCGTTTTTGTCGATCTTATCTTTTATAAGATAGCCGGAATCCAAAAGAACGTCATAAACGTGACTGAAGAAAGTCTTTATGAAATTTTCTTCACCATCCTCGGTTTCCGGGCCGAGATCCTTATACGGCTTTGGATCATCGGATAAAAGCTCCTGCCTGATAGTACTGTACGCGTCATTTTGACCGCTTACAAAAGCTTCATATATACGAGACTCCGCTTCACCGGCTTTTCCGGACGAAAAATGATGCATATCAAGGATGTTGTTGTTTATCATCTGATAATACACTTCATAGATCGACAGTCGGCGCTTTGAAGCGCTTGTGCCGGCAGGATTATATACTTTTGAATTGTCGAGCTTGTCAAGGATGATGCCGGCAAGGTGCTGTTCAATAAGATGATATATACCCTTTTGAAGATTTGAATCAATAGTCAGATAAATATCGTTTCCGGTTTTCGGAACGGTTTCTTCCGTGATATCCAGTATCCTTCCCAGACTGTCAAGATACATTGTTCTTGAGCCCTTTTCCCCCTGAAGTTCGGTTTCCATGGATGATTCTATGCCGGTCTTTCCGACAATATCTCCGGCCGCGTATTTTTCCTCGCCTTCTTCCGCGCCCTCATTGAGCTTTTCAAGGTCTTCCGCACTTGCAGACCCGGTATAGCCGATAATGTGTGCAAGATAGATCCCTTCCGGGTATACGCGCTTGTAATCTTCTTCTACGTCAACACCCGAAAGCTCGCCAGAATGCTCCAGAATCTCCGTCATTGCCTCCGTGGAAACGTCTTTTGAAACAACTACGGATTTATATCTCTGATAAGCGTTTGAAGCTATCAGATATCTTACGTTGATCACTCGAAGCGCGTCATAATCGCTGATTTCATAAAAACCGTCCGACTCGCGGCTGCCGTATCTTCCGATGCCGTATCTTTCGTAGAGAAGGTCAAAAAGTCCTTTGGCGGAAAGGTTTTCGTCGCATTTTTCATCGTCTATTACTTCCTGTACAGATCTTTTGCCGTAAACGTCCCGGAGCAACCTTCTTATTTCGGACGTGTTTGCAGAATATGCAAAATTACCCGAAGAATCGATATATACGGGAAGGGGGGTAACGATAGTCTCGCCGTGCCTGTCAAGTATCTCGAGCAGATCTTTTACCATCAGATTCTTCTGATAGCCGTTATACTCGCCGCTGTCTTTGATAGTTACGGAATATACCAGCTCATTATATGCCAGCAATTTTCCGTTTCTGTCATAGATATTTCCGCGGGTACTTGGCAAAGAGACCGTGCGAAGAGTTTTTTGTTCTATATAGGCTTCCTGCGCGTCTTTTCCGTTAACGATCTGGAGATTGTATAAATGTACGACCAGGATCACAAAAAAAGCAAAAAATATCAACCCGATCGGAAACAGCCTCGAGCTAACAAATTCTTTGAATTTATATGATATTATTTCAAGTAATTCTTTAAACAAATTTCTTTGCGCTCCTCTTTTCCAAAGAAACTATCCACTCATTCAGACGGGATAAAGGCTTGTAAAGCAGCAAGGTAAGAAGCAACGTATAAACGGTTTCGGGAAGAATAATATGCGCAAGATAATATCCAAATCCCGAAGCGCCTTGCAGCATAAAACCGGTAAAATAGACGTAAAGATTAAAGAGAAAATCGCTTATGACCGCTAAAACAACCGGGAAGGTAAGCGACTCAACGTAAAAAAGATTTCCGATCACTCCGTTTGCAAAACCTATAGCCATATATATCAGCGCATAAAGGCCAAGTTTCGCTCCGAAGAAAAAGTCCGTAAAAAGGCCGCAGACAAAGCCTATAAGCATTCCGTCAAGACGTCCTCTGATAAGCCCGAAAGAAAAAGTCAGGATGAGCAAAAGGTTCGGCGTGCAGTCGATCCATTTGATAGCCGCAAAAAAATTGTTCTGAAGCATGAACGCGGCAAGTATAAGAGCTGCATAGATCAAAATACGCTTCACTCCTGCCCGTTCTCCTTTAATGTGGTAATTACCAAAACGCTGTCAAGATGCGAAAAATCAACGATCGGGGTAAGCAGCCCGGATTTTGTAAGGCTGTTCGGGTCCTCGGTAATATTCTTTGCGTATCCTATGAGAATCCCCGGGAGAAAAACGCTGCTCTTATTTCCGGTAACGATCTTGTAGTCGTCGTAAATATCGGCATTTTTGTCCATTTTTTCAAGGATAAGATTGCCTTCCTGATAAACCTCGAGATCGCCTCTTACTATGCAGGAATCCTGCGAGATAACGGCCATGGCTCCTACTCTGCAGTCGTGGTCTATGATCGTTCTTACCGTAGCGGAATTTGTATAAACAGAAGTAACGATTCCGACAAGACCTCCCTGTGAAATGACATTCATATCAACCTCGATCCCGTCGGCCGAACCGCGGTCGATCAGTATGGTCTTGTTCCAGTTTGTCGAGTTTTCGCCGATAACATGCGCTCCTATAGTAGGATAATCCGGATATTCATCCTTCATATCAAGAAGCTCTTTGTATTGATTTAGTTCATTTTCCTGAAGCTGATATTTGGCAGCTTCCATTCTGAGAAAAGCAAGCTCCTCTTCGAGTTCTTCATTCCTGGCGGCAAGCTTTTCGATATCGGCAAGGTTCTCGGCTTTATCGGATATAAAACCGCCTATGGAATTAAGCCCTTTTTGCATAGGCATAAGGACGGTATTTATAGTGCTTCTTACGGCACTGTTGATTTTTGTACTGACCGAGCTTAATATCAGCAAAAGAACGCATACTATAACAAGTATGAGAAAAACGTGCTTTGGTTGAAGCTGTGAACCTTTTTTGTTCATAATACTCCTTGTTTCCGAAGACTTACAAACCTGTTGTCGCCTATTATGATATGATCAAGCAATGGAATCTGCAAAATCTCTCCGGCTTTTTTTATCTGGTTCGTAAATATCAGATCTTCCGGCGACGGCTTCGGATCGCCGCTCGGATGATTATGTAGCAGAACAACGAAAACCGCTCTGTATTTAAGCGCCGCAAGAAATACTTCCCGAGGCGATATAATAGACGCGTTTACCGTTCCCGTAGATATAACGACGTCCTTTAGTAAATGGCTTTTCGTATCAAAAAACGCCGCTCTTATCTGTTCGTACGGCAGATGCCTCATAGACTCCATAAAATAAGCTGCAATGCTGTCGGAGCTTTCAAGACAAAGATTTCCTGCCGCAGTTTCTTTGGAAATACGAAAAGCAAGTTCTCCGGCGCATTTTAGCGTAATCGCCTTGACCTTCCCTATGCCTTTGACGCGGGTCAGCTCTTCCGCTTCCGCAAAAAACAAGTCGCTAAGGGGCCTTCTTCCTTCAAATCGCTTCAAAAGCCTGGCGGCCAGGGTCAAAGCATTATCCGAGCCGGAACCCGTTTTTAAAAGAACTGCGATAAGTTCCGTATCGGACAAGGCGGAGCTTCCGTATGCAAACGCCCTCTCATATGGCCTGTCAGCAGAAGGGAGCTCTTTCATGGTAAGTTTTTCATTTTTCATTTAACCTCCGGTGACCTTCCGAGTTCAACCAAACAGGTTAAATAGTATTTTTATATTATATCAAAGCGCAAAACCCGAGTCTATCAGTTTTTGAAGCGCAAGCATGATGCCGTATTTGGCATGATACCAGGTAAGACCGCCCTGAAAATATACTGTATAAGGCTCTCTGAGCGGCCCGTCCGCGCTAAGTTCTATAGACGAGCCCGATATAAATGCGCCCGCGGCCATTATCACCTCATCGTCATAGCCGGGCATCGCCCACGGCTCAGGCGTGACAAAGCTGTCAACAGGCGCCGCGGCCTGGATCCCGAGGCAAAAAGCCTTGAGATATTCGGGTTTTTTAAGGTCGATAGCCTGAATGATATCATGTCTGATCTCAGATGAAGCGGGATGCGTTTTAAAGCCCGCCGCCTCAAACAGTTTTGCCGCAAATACAGCGCCTTTTTCCGCGGAAGCCGTAACCGTGGGTGCAAGAAAAAGTCCCTGATAAAAGGCAGTATTCACGCCAAAATTCGCGCCAACTTCTCTTCCGAGTCCCGGGGAAGTAAGCCTGACTGCCGCATTTGCGATGCAGTCGCTGCGCCCGCAGATATATCCTCCCGCGGGAGCAAGGCCGCCGCCCGGGTTTTTGATAAGAGATCCCACTACCATATCCGCACCGACGTCAGAGGGCTCTATCACCTCGGTAAATTCGCCGTAGCAGTTATCAACCATACATATTACGTCGGGTTTTATGCTTTTGACAAATGAAATCAACTCTCCGATCTGTTTTACCGAAAAAGTCGGACGGGAAGCATAGCCCTTTGATCTTTGTATGGTGACCATTTTTGTTTTGTCGTTTATAGCGGCCTTGATTTTGTCATAGTCAAAATAAAGGTCATCTATAAGATCTACCTGTCTGTATTTTACACCATATTCGGAAAGACTTCCGAGCGAGTCCCTGATGCCTATTACTTCCCAGAGCGTATCATAAGGCGCTCCTGCGGGCGATAAGAGCTCGTCTCCGGGGCGAAGGTTTGATGACAGGGCAAGACTAAGCGCATGTGTTCCGCAGGTAATCTGTGCGCGGACAAGAGCGTCCTGCGTATTAAAAACGTCGGCGTAAACTCTTTCAAGGGTGTCGCGTCCGTCGTCGTCATAACCATAACCCGTACTTTTCGCAAAATGCGACGCGTTTACTTTGTTTTTCTGAAATGCATGCAGCACTTTCATCTGGTTTAACTCAGCTATCTCGTCGATCTTTTCAAAACGTTCTTTCAAAGAATCGAGCGCTTCATTTGAAAGGTCGATTACTTTGTCGGATATTTTTCCTCTTTTGTAATAATCATTTAATGAAAGCATATCAGATGATGTTTTTCTCCTTTAATATAGATTGTATTTCCAAAAGAAGCTCGTCGTCGTTTTTATCTTCTGCTTCAAGATAACAGACTTCGTCTTCTCTTTTAAACCACGTAAGCTGTCTTTTTGCAAAATGCCTGGTACCAAGCTTTATAAGTTCTATCGCGCGCTCAAGCGTTATTTCGCCGTTTAAGTATGAAAGCAGCTCTTTGTAGCCAAGCCCCTGCATGCTTACCATATCAGGAGTCGCGCCGAGGTCTTTTAAAACTCTCACTTCGTCAAGCAGACCCGCTTCCATCATTTTGTCCACTCGAAGATCAATGGCGTCATAAAGCTTTTGGCGGGGTTTTGTCAGAACAAAATAAGCAAAATTGTACGGCGACGACTTTGACCTTTCGGCTTCATTATGATCCGAAATCTTCATTCCGGTCTCTTCGTAAAATTCAAGCGCCCTTATTACTCTTTTTATGTTATTAGGGTGTATTTCTTTTGCAGCCTCGGGATCTACGGCCTTTAACATTTCGTGAACGCTGTCGTTTCCTTTTTCCTTTGCAAGCATTAAAAGGCTTTCGCGGGTCGGCTTATCAGCCTCGGTCTTGGTAAAATCCACTTCTTTTAAAACAGCCTGAATATAAAAACCGGTGCCTCCTACTATCAGAGGAATTTTGCCGTGTGAATATATCTCTTTGGCCGCAAGTTTTGCTTTTGACTGAAACTCGGCCACGTTAAAGGGATGATCAAACTCATACTCGTCTATGAGATAATGACGGATTCCTGCCATCTCCTCCTCTTTGATCTTTGCAGACCCGATATCCATTTTTTTATATACCTGCATCGAATCGGCACTGATTATTTCCGCTCCGATCATTTTGGCAAGTTTTATGGATAAGCCGGTTTTTCCTACTGCAGTAGGGCCGGTAAGGATGACGAGAGGTTTTTTCATAGTATTCTTTTAAATCTTTTGTCAAGTTCGTATTTACTGAAAACTATAGTAGTCGGTCTTCCGTGCGGACAGGTATAAGGATTTTCGCACGTCAAAAGCTCTTTGATCAGCGCCTGCGCCTCAGCCATATCAAGACGTCTGGAGCCTTTGACGGCGGCTTTGCAGCTCATGGTGGCGATCCTGTCGGTGATTGCGGTAGTTCCGCCATGTCCCGTATCATCCGCCAGATCGTCAAGCATTTCGATAAGCAGCTCTTTTTTTGCAATATCATAAAGATTCCCCGGAACGGCATATACGGCTACGTCCCTGCCTCCGAAGGCTTCTATTTCATAGCCTATCTCAGTAAAAGCTTTTTCGTTTTTAAAAAGCACTTGCAGTTCTCTTTCCGAAAGAGTGAGCACAAGCGGCGGATCAAGATGCTGGGAAGTATGCTCATGATTTTTAAAATCCTTCATAAAACGCTCATAAAGCACTTTCTCATGTGCGGCGTGCTGGTCGATCAAGAGCATTTCATCCTTATATTCGATAAGGATATACGTATCAAAAACACTTCCTATCAGCTTAAAATCCGGCTCTGCCGCAGGCGTCAGGATCTGCCTTTCAAAGCCCGTTTCCTCATCCGGCGCAGCAGGTTTATAAAGATTTGTATCAAAAAACTCTTCTATCCTGGTCTGTTCAAAAGGCTCTGCAGCTTTAAGAACCGGCATTTTCTGCGGCTTTTGATCAAAAGAAATGCTTTCTGTTAACTGCGGCGATGCGTCGGGAGCAGATACGTATTTATCCGTTTGCGCTTCTTCTATTTTTTGCTCTTTTTGCTCCGGTAATATTTCTTCCGTCGCGGAAACCTTTTGCTCAGCTATCAGTTCTTTTCCAAGGAGCGCTTTTAAAACGGCTTCCCTGACAAAATTGTATATCAGTTCTTCATCGGAAAACCTCACCTCAAGCTTTGCGGGATGGACGTTTACGTCAACGAAATCAGCGGGAACATTTAGTTTTAAAACAAAAAACGGGTACTTATGCTGCATTACAAGTCCGTGATATGCTTCTTCAGCCGCTCTGGAAAGAAGCGGACTCTTTATCGTTCTTCCGTTTACTTCAAAGAGTTCATAAGAACGGTTTCCTCTCGAAAGAACGGGCTTTCCCGCGAAGCCTTCCGCAAGAAACATATCGTTTTGCGCATTTACGGGCAAAAGATTGTTTGCAGCATCTTTTCCGTAAACAGCATATAATACTTCTTTTAAGGAACCGTTGCCGGAAGTGTGAAGCTTTGTTTTTG
>DFFO01000095.1 GCA_002369255.1 Lachnospiraceae bacterium UBA3774 | reverse complement strand
CCGCTTCAACAAGGCGCAGCAGGATTACCTGCTTCCTTTTGTCGAAGACGGAACTATAGTGCTGATCGGCGCCACGACGGAGAATCCTTTTTTTGAGGTAAACAGAGCTCTTATCTCAAGGTCTGTGATCTTTGAGCTGAAGCCTCTGAAAAAAGAAGACATCAAAACGCTTATAAAAAGAGCCGTTTACGATGAAAAAAAAGGTATGGGAGCTTATGGCGCCGAAATAGACGACGAGGCGATCGATTTCCTCAGCAGTATCTGCGACGGAGACGCAAGGACCGCAATAAACGCAATAGAGCTTGCGGTACTGACTACGCCCCCTTCAGCCGACGGAAAGATAATTATAGATATTGAGGTGGCGCAGGAATGCGTTCAAAAAAGGCGTATACGATATGACAAAGACGGCGACAGTCATTATGATACTATCTCCGCATTCATAAAAAGCATGAGAGGCTCGGATCCGGACGCTGCGGTTTATTATCTTGCCAGGATGCTGTATGCGGGCGAAGATCCTATCTTTATCGCAAGGCGTATAATGATTTGCGCCGCGGAGGACGTGGGACTGGCCGATCCGCAGGCTATCACAGTCGCTTTATCCGCATGCCAGATATGTGAAAGGATAGGAATGCCGGAAGCAAGGATACCTCTTGCAGAGGCTGCGATATACGTAGCTACGGCTCCTAAAAGCAATGCCGCATATATGGCGGTGGAAAACGCATATAAGGCCGTCAGAGATATAGAGATAAAGACTGTTCCCCCGCATCTGCAGGACGCTAATTACAGCGGATCGGAAAAGCTCGGACACGGTCTTACGTATAAATATGCTCACAATTATCCCGGGCATTATGTAAAGCAGCAGTATCTTCCGGATGAGCTTGTGGGAACCGTATTTTTTGAGCCGGGCGTAAACGGCTATGAAAACACGATCAGAAAATATCTTGATTTTTGCAGGCGTCTTGAAGAAGGAAGCGCGAAAAAGTAACGGAGTATTGATTTGAAAGAAAAGATCGGAAGACTCGCGAGAGGACTTGTTGACGGAAACCCTGCCGTTATACGGATCACTCCGGAGGTCATTGACGAAAAGCTGTTACCCGGCGAAATTTTTAAGTCTGAAATTCATCTTGTCAGTGAACTCAGGCTTCGTTTTCGCGGGCTGATCTATTCTTCGAATCCCCGCGTAAAGCTTTCCGCGGAAACCTACTCCGGACATTTTGCATATCTTGGTTACAGCGTCGATACCTCGCATCTCGAGGACGGAGACGTCATAAGCGGAAGATTTTCGCTGGTTACAAGCTCCGGCGAAAGGGTGATTCCCTATCTGTTTACGATCAAAAACGCACGAAACACACCTGAAAGCAAGGTAAAGATCGTTCAGCCTGGCGCCGCTCCCGCGAAAAACACAATCCAAAAAGAAAAAATCAATGAAAGCGAGCCGGTCATATTTGATCTTGGCCGCAATACAAAAAGTGCCTCCCGGGCAGATTCCAAGAACGATCCTCGCAGGCTCATCGCTTTGTTTAAAAAGACAAAACTTGAGTATATTACGGGCGCGCTTCAAAAGAGTGCCGCTGTTGCGGCGCTTCAAAGGACGCTCGACCGGCTGCAGACGTTTGACAAATACAAGGCGCAATCCGAAGAGCTTCTTAAAACGCTTGAAGATATCAAAAACGATACTTACCGCGAATACAAGGCCGCGGATGATTTTAATGCATACAGAGAGCTCCGGTTCAGATATGAAAAGGGCGAGCGCTCGCCTGAGCTTTTTGCCGCTGCGGCCGGGATACTTTCCAGATCCCTTGCGGTTTATTCGGGCCTTGATCCCTTTACTCTCATGAGTCTGAATTTCGGCACGAGATACGGACTGCTTTCACCTGAACTGATAGAGCTGATCTGTGAATCCCTTGTGCTTGAAAAATCAGCGGGAAGCCTGCTGATGATTATGCTCAAAAGGCTTTATGAAACCGTCCCCGACGAAAAGATACTGTCGTTTATATGCAGCTATTACATAAAACGTGATATTACCGACTCCAGAGCTTTTTTCTGGTATGCAAGGGGCGTTGAAAAAGACGTCAAAAGCCCCATGCTTTATGATTATTATATGAAAGCTCTGCCGGATGATTTTGATGAAAGACTTCCGGAGGAGGTATATCTTTATTATTCCTTCAATGCTCCGACGGATGAAAGGTGCAGGAGGCTGCTTTACTTAAGCGTCGTAAAATACTGCCCCGCGGATACGACGATCGGAAAAAACTATGACTATCAGATTTCTCAGTATCTTATGGGGCTGCTGAGGAGCGAAACGCCTGACGCGTCGCTTGCGCCGCTTTATCAGAGATTTTTAAATGAAAAGATGATAGACGGAAACAACGCCGGAGCCGTAAGCGATATCGTTTTGTCAAGAATATTAAGAGATATCCCCGCGGACGTCGTTTCCATAGCGATCACCTATGATGAGCTAAACGGTACCCAGCAGGCACAGGTGGTTTCCGGCAGCGCTGTTTTTCCGGTTTATACCGAAAAAAGCCATATTTATTATGTGACGGAAGACGGAGAGCGCGAGATATCCCATGATCACGATACCGAGCCGTTTGTTACGGGAAAAGAAGGACTGCTTGAAGTATGCAGGCAGTATTATCCTTCTATGCCGTCGTTTCTGATAAAAAATGCCCGCGAGATTATGAGCAGGGAAACGATAGACGAGGACGAAGTAAATGCGCTGTCATACCTGTCGATGGCCGAGGGGCTGAGCGCCCGGTTTAGGACAGAGATCAACAGCGCGATCATACTCAAATTTGACTGGATCGCGCATCCCGAATGCAAAAACGCGCTGCTTGAAAGCGGAAGGGATCGCGGCATTTCCGGGCAGGCCCGCATAAAGTATATCGATTCACTGATAGGCCTTGAGGAATATGACGAGGCAAATGCACAGATAAAAAGACTCGGCATCGAAAAGATATCTTCGCCGTCTCTTTTGGCCGTCTGCCGCAATGCCATTATTCAGAACGGATTTGAAAAAGACGATTATCTTTTGTCTGTAGCCTGGGGGCTGTTTGCAAAAATTATTTTTGATGACGTTTCGCTGAACTATCTTTGCAAAAACTATAACGGCCTTGTAAGCGAGATGAAAGAACTGCTTTTGGAAAGCAAAAAAGCCGGCGGCCCTTTATATGATCTTCCGGAAAGACTGCTTAGTCAAATGCTTTTTGCAAACGTTTATCAGGGGCTTGACGAAGTTTTCCGTATTTACGCTTCTTCAGGGACGGTTCAAAAAAATCTGCTGTT
This sequence comes from Lachnospiraceae bacterium UBA3774, assembly GCA_002369255.1. Taxonomy (GTDB): domain Bacteria; phylum Bacillota; class Clostridia; order Lachnospirales; family Lachnospiraceae; genus UBA3774. The sequence continues at coordinate 374 of DFFO01000095.1, read as the reverse complement.
TGCATATTACGTCGTTAAATGCAGTCTTTATCTTTCAAAAGACGAAGGCTTTGATCCGGAAATATTTAATGCGATAAAAAGGACGCTCAGCGGTGAGCTGATGACGGGGAGCGCGCCTGTGATCATGCAGCTTGCGGTCAGCAAGTACTTTTCTGAATTTGACAGTCTGGACGGAGAAGACGCGCTGATCTGCAAAAAGATCGTGACGCTGCTAACCGGCAGAGGGATTATTTTCCCTTATGTCAAAAAGCTTTCCGGACTTATAGAACTGCCGCAGGAAATAAAAGACAAGACCTTTGTTTCATATCAGGGAAAAGAAGACGATCACGTCACTATTGCGATATGGTCGGAAGAAGATGATGACGAGCCGGTCG
>DFFO01000029.1 GCA_002369255.1 Lachnospiraceae bacterium UBA3774 | reverse complement strand
CCAGACAAAATTCTGTCTTCGGACCATCCTCACTGCTTATAATATCATCCATAAGACAGCTGGCAGCATATTCACCAACCGCTCCACTCTTAGCACCTGGAAAGAGCTCATTCATATCCAGCTCCGGGCCAGGAATCTCCCTAGTCTTGGCCTCCAGCGCCAATGGATTAATATATGGATATACATCAACAAAACCTGTAAGACTTGAATAGTCCTTCTTTATTCTTTTTATTACCTCATAGCAGATATACTGCCCCTGAAGCTCATCACCATAGATACCAGAAACCAGTGATATTCTCTTCTCATTTCCAGTTATCACATCCGGCGTAAGCCTATTCTTCTTTATCTTGAGTACCTCATTTACCATGAGATTAACTCTAGCAATTGTCTCTATCATTATCAGTATCCCCGTTTGTAATAAAGCTCATTTACTTTCTGCCCAGCATCTCTCTCGCTGCATCCAGCACTGAATCAGTTACACTTGCTCCACCCAGCAGTCTAGCCAGCTCATGAACTCTTCCTTCATCATCAAGTCGTCTTATGCCAGTAATAGTCTTATCGCCAACCACTTCCTTCTCGATCACATAAGCTGCATCACCGGCAGCAGCAATCTGAGGCAAATGAGTTATCGAGATAATCTGTCTCGACTCAGCCAGTCTATGCATCATACCGCCCACTTTTTCAGCAGTTATACCACTGATACCCACATCAATCTCATCAAAGATAAGTGTAGGAGTATCAGCCGCATTTGAAACGGCAGACTTTATAGCCAGCATCACTCTTGAAAGCTCACCACCTGAAGCAACATTTACAAGTGGTTTCATCTCCTCACCTACATTTGTAGAAATGATAAACTGAGCTGCATCATTTCCATTTGCAGAAAAGGCTGAAGTCTTTTCAAATGACATATCGAATCTGGCGTCATTGAAATTCAGTTCCTTCATGGAGTTGGATATGATACCACAAAGCTTTTTAGCCGCCTTCTTTCTCTTGGCAGTAAGCTTATCGGACTCCTTCTCCAGAACCGCCAGAAGCTCCTGTTTCTCCTTCTCAAGACTTCGAATGGTCTCCTCATACGAAACAAGCGTTTCTTCCTCTTCTTTCAGCTTATCCAGCGTAGCAAGAACATCGTCGATGCTGGAATTTGCTGAGTTTTCGCCATATCTGGTTTTTAATGTATTGATGAGGTTAAGTCTCTCCTCAGTCTCTCGAAGAGTTTCCTCATCCAGGTCCATATTGGAAATGTAATCTGACAGCATTCTGTTAAAATCATTTATCAGTGAATCCACATCTGTTAATGTGCTGATAAGCTCTTCTGCGCCATCATCGTATCTTGTTAAAGCCTGAAGTTCATGAAGCGCATTTGATATCTGGCTTCCTCCTGAACTTTCTCTTTCATACCCTGTAAGTGCTTCAACACTGGAGGTAATCTCAGCTATATTCTGTGCATTACTTGCCTTTCTATAGACCTCCTCCAGCTCTTCATCTTCTCCTGATACAAGTCTTGCGGACTCAATGTCATTTATCTCGTACCGAATATAATCCAGCCTTTTTACTCTTTCCGTTTCATCCATATTAAGGCTTTCCAGCTTATCAGAAGTTCTTTTAAATGCTATATATGCCTCAGCAACCTTCTGCTTCACAGGAATAATCTCAGGATCAAATGAGTCAACTATCTCAAGGTGCCTTGCAGCCTTCATAAGTGTTCTCTGCTCATGCTGTGCATGCAGACTGATAAGCTTTTCTGCCACAGCTCTGAGTTTTGAAACTGTAACTGTTTTATTATTTATTCTATTTATCGACTTACCACCTGTAAGCCTTCTGGAAATGAGGACTTCACCATCTTCGATATCATCGATACCATATTCCTCATTCATAAGCTCTGCTGAAAGCTCCTCATCTACAGAAAAAAGAAGCTCCACCAGACCGTCTTTATCAGGATTTCTCAAAAGCCCTGAATCATATTTACCACCAAGCCCTATTCCTATAGAACCTATAATTATGGACTTACCTGCACCGGTCTCACCTGTGAGGATATTGAGCCCTTCCTTAAGATCTACGTCAGCCTCTTCTATCAGGGCAAAGTTTTTAACGTGAATATTTATCAGCATATTTATGACATTTTCACTTTCAGTGTTTCAAGAAAACTCCTGCTGCTAAGTCTAACAAGCTTTACTACCTGCTGCTCGGAAGCGATTATGATTCTGTCTTCCGGAAGCACTTCAAGCGCGGCGTCGCCGTCAAAATAAGCCGCGTAAGCCGCTTTTTGCGGCGCGTCAGGCGAGCGCTTTACCTCTATTTCAATAATGTCTTCTTTCGGGAGCACAAGGCTTCTGTTGTTCAAAGAATGAGGCGCGATGGGCGTGATCAAAAACAACCCTGCGGTAGGTTCCACAACCGGGCCTCCGCAGGAAAGATTATATGCGGTAGAACCAGTCGGAGTAGATACGATTATACCGTCCGCGGAATAATTGTATAAAAGCTCTCCGTTTACGTAGAGATTGAAGTTGATCAGCTGCATAAAGCCGCTTCTTCCGAGGACTATATCATTTAACGAAACGATCTTTTCACCGACGCTTCCGTCTTTTTTTCTCATTTTTCCGGAGATGAGCATACGGTCTTCGATGATATATTCGTCGCCTATAACTTTTGAAAAAACATCGGCGGCTCCGCTCTGGCTGCCTTCCGTAAGATATCCGAGATGGCCGATATTTATGCCGAGGAAAGGTATTCCTAGCCCGTATAGATTTCTCGCAGTGCGAAGAATCGTTCCGTCACCTCCGAGGACCACTATGCAATCGGTCTTGTCAGGGACCATATCTGTCATTTCCGACTGTATGACTTTTCCCGTGATCACGCCGCCAAGGTCAGTAATTATTTTCTCAATCTGAACAGTTTTTATCAGGTCCGGATCCTTTGATTCATTTGTAATAAGATAAAAGCTTTTCATAGGCACCTTCTTTAATCTAAAGCCTCATGCGCGCAGCTTACCGTTTCGCCGATATCAAGCCTTTCGTTTTCAGCGTCGTTTTTTTTCAGATAAAGCAGATATTCAATGTTGCCCTCAGGCCCCTTTACAGGAGAAAAATCAAGTCCTATAGGCGAAAAACCGATGTTCTTCGCAAACGATACTACTTTTTCGATCACCTGCCTGTGGATGGCGGGATCTTTTACGACGCCCTTTTTTCCGACGTTTTCTCTGCCGGCTTCAAACTGCGGTTTTATAAGGCAAACGACTTCTGCATACTCATCCAAAACGGCAAAAACCGCCGGAAGAATCAAAGTCAGTGAAATAAACGAAACATCTATGGAGCAAAATGAAATCTTTTCCGGTATAATATCGCCGTTAAGATATCTTGCATTTGTCTTTTCAAGCACGATAACGCGCTCATCATTTCTGAGCTTCCAGTCAAGCTGTCCATATCCGACGTCTATACTGTAAACTTTTTTTGCTCCGTTTTGAAGCATGCAATCAGTAAAACCTCCGGTAGAGGCGCCTACATCCATACATACTTTATCTTCAAGCTCTATCGAAAAGCTCTGCATGGCTTTTTCAAGCTTCAATCCTCCGCGGCTGACATATTTTTGGCTTTTTCCTCTGTGCTCGATAATACAGTCCTCATCGAACGTGCTTCCCGGCTTGTCTTCTCTTTCACCGTTTACAAAGATCTCCCCGGACATTATATATGCTTTGGCTTTTTCTCTGGATGAAAAGAGCCCTATTTCTGTCAGTAAAACGTCAAGTCTTTTTTTCACTTGATAAATTCCTTTATGCGTTTATAGATTCCGTCAGCGTCCATCCCAAGATGCTTTTTGAGAGTATTTACGTCCCCGTGCGCAACGAAAATGTCGGGAACAGCTATACAAAGAACCTTGAGTTTCAGGTCTTTTTCTTTTACAAAAGCTTCTACCTGCTGTCCAAAACCGCCGGTATATATACCGTCCTCAAGCGTAATAAGAAACTTATGCTTTTGGGCTATCTCGCAGATAAGCTGTCTATCAAACGGATGTAAAAACCTTGCGTTTATAAGACTCGCTTTTTCGCCGTTATTATTTAACTGCTCGCGGACTAAAGCCGCAGTTTCCACCATATCTCCGCAAGCAAAAAGAGCGATGTTTTTTTCGGAGAAAAGCGTTTCGGACTTTCCGTAACAGATATTTTCGCGGAAATCTTCAAACTTTCTAAGCGCAGTCCCTCTGGGAAATCTGATAGCAAGAGGCTTGTCATAGTTTTCGGAAAACTTAAGCATCTCTATCAGTTCAAGAGCATTTTTCGGCGCCATTACAGTCATCCCCGGGATGGACGAAAGGAACGAAATATCCAAAAGACCCTGATGCGTTTCTCCGTCAGCGCCGACTATTCCGGCTCTGTCTATAATAAAAGTAACAGGCAGTTTTTGCAGACATACGTCGTGCACTATCTGATCATAAGCTCTTTGAAGGAATGACGAATATATGCAGACGTATGGCCGCAGGCCGCCTTTTGCAAGCCCTGCCGCAAAGGTAACGGCGTGAGACTCCGCAATCCCGACGTCAAAAAATCTGTCGGGATAAAGTGACGAAAACTTCTTTAATCCGGTTCCGTCCGGCATTGCCGCGGTTATGCATACGATTTTCGGATTTTTATTGGCAAGCTCACAGATCGCTCCCCCGAAAACGCCGCTGTAGTCCGGCCCCTCTTTGCAGGGACAAGCCCCTGTAGCCGGATCAAACTTCCCGATCCCGTGAAAACGCTCCGGATCTTTTTGCGCGGGCGCATAGCCTTTACCCTTTTCGGTAAGGACGTGCACTACCACGGCTCCTTTTACTCTTTTTGCGTCTTCAAAAACAAAACGCATTTCGTCTATATTGTGGCCGTCAACCGGGCCCAGGTATGTTATTCCCATATCCTCGAAAAACATTCCCGGTATAAAAAGCTGTTTTACCGAACTTTTTGCGCCTTTGAGTTTTTTAACGAGCGTGCTTCCCACTCTGGGGATCTTTTCAAGAGTTCCTGCAACTTTGTTTTTGAGATCGGAATATCTTGGAGCCGTACGGATATTTGTCATCATTCTTGAAACGCTGCCTACGTTTTCCGAGATAGACATATTGTTGTCGTTTAATACGATGATGAAATTTTCTTTTATCTGCCCGGCGTTGTTTAGCGCTTCATATGCAAGGCCTCCGGTAAGCGCGCCGTCACCTATCACGGAAACTATGCGGTATCTTTTCCCGGTCAGCTTTGCGGCCTTTACAAGGCCAAGACCTGCCGATACAGAGGTGGAGCTGTGTCCGGTGACAAAAGGGTCGCAATCGCTTTCGCACGGTTTTGGAAAGCCGCTCATGCCGCCGAACGATCTTATGGTATCAAAGCCGTCTTTTCTTCCTGTAAGTATCTTGTGTGTGTAACATTGATGACCCACGTCCCATATTATTTTGTCTCTTCGGGGATTAAAAGATAAATGCAGAGCCATGGTAAGCTCTACTACGCCGAGACTGGAAGCGAGGTGTCCTCCGCTTTTGCTGATCTTTTCGACCATAAATCCGCGGATCTCTTCCGCAAGACGCGGATAGTCCTCTTGCGGTATCTTTTTTATATCTCCGGTTTTATTGATCTTATCAAGAATCTCTGTCTTCAAGGAAAACCTCCGGATTTAGCAGTTTCTGTCTCTGAGTTTTTTTATAAACGACTGAAAAAATCTATGATCTCCCGGAAGCGTTTCAAGTAATTCGATAGCCTCGAAAGTAAGCCTTTGTACCGTCGATTTGGACTGAGCGATACCGCACAGCGATACGAAGGTCGTCTTGTGATTTCGATCGTCGCTGCCTTTTGGCTTTCCGAGCGTCGTTTCATCGGCCGTCACATCCAAGATATCATCTTTTATCTGAAAAGCAAG
>DFFO01000050.1 GCA_002369255.1 Lachnospiraceae bacterium UBA3774 | reverse complement strand
TCCTATACCGGCTATGCAAATATAAACGGTGATGCAGTAAGCCTTTATCAGTACAAAATAGTAAAAGGCGCGGTAGATACTTCATATGAAGGCCTTTACAAGGTAGACGGAGTATGGAGATATTATAGGGACGGAAAATTCCAGGATACGACTACAGGCTTTGCTACCGATATGACAAGGTTTTATGCCAGCGGCAGAAAACAGATCTACCGCTACCGCGTGGAAAAAGGTCTCATCAACTTCCACTTTAACGGCTTTGCGGAGACGAATAATGCAAGATATTACAAAGACGGACGCTGGATGAATACCTATACGGGCTATGCGAATAATACGCAGGGGCTCTTGGGGGAGTATGAATATTATGTCAGAAACGGCGCGGTAGATGAAGATTATGAAGGCCTTTACAAGGTGGACGGAGTATGGAGATACTACCGCTACGGCAAGTTCCAGGCCACCACTACAGGCTTTGCCACCGATATGACAAGATATAATTCCACCAGGCAGGTTTACCGCTACCGCATAGAAAAAGGTCTTATCAATTTTCACTTTACGGCTTTTGCCGAAACCGGAAATCTCAGATATTACAAAGACGGGCGCTGGATGAACAGCTACAGCGGGATAGCCTCTGCGGATAACGAAAACTACTTTTACGTATTAAACGGACAGATACAGAAAAACTATACCGGGCAGAAAACGGTCACGATAGGCTTCCATTATTGCACATGGAATATACAAAACGGCAGAGTGACAAATAAAGTGCCGGAATCGTTCTTTGCGGCGGTCGAATTTGATAATATTGATACAAACGGCAATTATATAAACAATACGATCTGCCGCGTCGGCGATTATTATTTCAAACAGACAAGCGCGTCAAAAGGATATATTAATTCCATAAGCACGACAAGGAACGGAACCTACAGGAAAATGCCCTATACGTACAGTTACGGCATGGTAAGCGACGGAAAAACCGTTTATTACGTCCGCAACAGTATACTGTGCTCATATGATATCGGAAGCGGAAAGGAAACGAGTCTTTGCTCTCTGTCAAAATACCTGGCAGGCGGAAACAGTTATTATGACCCGTGGTTTGACGTGTCATACGCCTACGGGGATTGGATATATGTGACTTTGAACGTTCCTTTTTATGACAGCGAAGTTGTATTTAGCACACATACGTTCAAATACGATCTCAAAACCAAAACGATAGGCAAGATCCGTGATGATTGTGAGATCATCGAGTATTACGGAGACTTTGTTGTGGGAAGGGATTTTTATATGAACGGCGACGTTATCTATAACGTCATGATCTACAAGATCGATAAGGACGGTACGCTCAGCCCTTACAAGACCCTTTCCGAAAACTGTTATTCATGCTTTTTCAATAACGGCAGGCTCGGGTTTTATGAAATAACGGAATATGCCGCGGGCAGATATTTACTGCAGGAATACATATGCGATTATGACGGCGGCAACAAAACCCTCGTAAGCAGCGGATATCTCAACTGATAAGCTTAGTCGAAGCTTAGTCGAAGTACGTAAAAAAATACTTGCAAATTGCGGCGCCGTGGTATATAATCTCATGGCGTCGCAAGACATAGGGCTATCGCCAAATGGTAAGGCAACGGACTCTGACTCCGTCATTTCAAGGTTCGAATCCTTGTAGCCCTGCTTAAAAGAAAAGGCTCCCGAGTGTCGGGAGCCGGTTTTTTAATGGCATATGAGATGTCAAGAAGGAGATCATCATGGAATTAGGACGGAAAAACCTGCTTACGGTTTTAAGGATCAAAGAAAACGGAGCCTATCTTGGAGAGCCGGGCATGGATGACGCAGTTCTTTTGCCCCGCCGCGAGGTGCCGGAGGGCGTCTTGGTCGGAGACGCTTTGGAAGTCTTTCTCTACAAGGATTCAGAAGACAGGTTGATATCTACGACGACTGTGCCGCCGCTTGAGGTGGGCAGCGTTGCTATGCTTCCCGTTTCACAGATAACGGATATTAGCGCGTTTCTCGACTGGGGTCTTCTAAAGGAACTTTTTTTGCCTTTTCGGGAGCAGACCGGAAAGCTGCGCGAGAAAAGCCTCGTACCGGTTATATTATATATAGATAAGAGCGGGCGTCTTGCTGCTTCAATGAAGATATATGACAGACTTTCGCCCGCAAGTCCATACGAAAAAAACGACAAGGTCAGCGGCCTGATATATGAGATCAAAAAAGACCTGGGAGCTTTTGTGGCTGTCGACGGAAAGTATTACGGAATGATTCCGGCCTCGGAGCTTTTTGAAAAAGTGAAAGTGGGCGATACTGTAAATGCGAGAGTGCTAAAAAAACGCCCGGACGGAAAGCTTGACTTAAGCCCCAGAAAAAAAGCCTATTCGCAGATGAGAGACGACGCGGAAAAAGTTCTTGAAGTCATAAAAAGCTACGACGGAGAGCTTCCCTTTACCGACAAAGCCTCCCCCGAACAGATAAAAGCCGAGCTGAAAATGAGCAAGGCGGCCTTCAAGCGCGCTGTCGGAAAGCTCCTGAAAGATGGAAAAATAGTCATCGGAAAAGACAGCATTTTCAAGAAATAACAGTAGAAATTCAAAAAAATATTTATCAAAATCCGTTTTTTTATTCTATTTAATAAGCTATAATATAAAAGTCCTTTTTTATCAAACAGCGTAGGCGATATGGAGAATTATTATGAAAGGCTTTTGTAAAAAGATGTTGCTCCTTCTTGGCGCGGCCTTTTTGATCATTTCCGTAAAGGATTCGTATATGGTCAGGGCGGACGAGGGAGCTTCCTTTTATCATTACAGATCCGTCCTTGCAAACTCGGAAAACGGTGAAAATCTTGCGGGAGCATATGACGCCATATATCTGGCGGTCAAAAACTATCCGGAGTCAGTAAAATCCGGTAAACCCCCGGCTGCTTATCTGCTGGATTTCGGCCTTTCCGCGGAAGATATTATCGTAGTTAGAAATGCTATAGTCGGAGATCATCCCGAATGCTTCTGGTTTACGGGAGGAGCAAGTGTATCGCAGATTTCTGTAAACGGAGGCGATCCGGTAGTAAAAGAATGCAAAATAAAATCACCATTTACAAATGAGGAACTGCCCTCGTGTATCAGCGCGTTTAATAAAAAAGTAGATAAGATCCTTTCCGCAACCTCGTCGCTTTCCTCGGATTACGAAAAAGAAAAATATATTCACGACGCGATCTGCGCTTCCGTAGAATATGTTTCGGGTTCTCCTTTCAATCAAAGCGCATACAGCGCCCTCGTGCTCGGAGAATCCGTATGCGCGGGCTATGCGAAAGCTTTTCAGCTGCTGCTCCAGAAAAACGGCGTCAAAAGCATGTTTGTTACAGGCTCTGCCGAATCATCTACCGATGCCAACCACGCATGGACTATCGCCTGTATAGGCGGAAAGTATTATCAGGCGGACGTCACGTGGGACGATCCTTCATTTGTGAATACGGATTATCTGACGGTCAACGAGCATGACGTAAGCGCAAATTATTATACGTATTTCAACCTCACCGACAGTATGATGTATGAAACCCATACTCTTACGGATCCAAACGTCAACGCCTATTATTCGTTTTATGCGGGGCTTCCTGAATGTAATTCGACAGAAATGAATTATTACAGGAAAAACGCTGCCGAGGGAAGACTCCTTTACGTGGACTCTTCTGCGGGCAGTCTCTCCGTTTCCGACTTACTTTTTTCACTTGAAAATCCCATTGACGATGCGTGCAGAATTTTTGTCGAGAACAAAAAAGAACTCAAAAAAGTACACAGCTCTTTTGAAGATAACGGAGATGAAATCTGCCAGAAACTTGGCATAAACGGCACTTATTACTTTTTCCCGTGGCGCAGCAACGGCAACGAGCTGATAATCTATCTTTTGACAAAAGACAACAGCGTAATACACGGGAATGCCGCGCTTTCAGAAAAAGAAACGCTTAAAATAGCTATTGTGGACTCCTCCGGAAATACGGTTTTTTCAAAGAATATCTCCGGGCTTGGAGCAAGTTATGCCGCATATTTTACAGCTGACGGCGAGTATACTGTCTGCGCTTTTGACGGCGACAGTATAGTATTTGAAAAAACGCTGAAATTGGAAGAAAAGGCCGGGGAATACAGATATGTCGAGTGTGACATCGTGCCTGATAAAAATCACATTCATACTCATTTGTGGGACGACGGAGAGGTTCTTGCAGGGGCAGGTGCGGATACTGAAGAAAAGATCGTTTATAAATGCTTGAAATGCGGTGAGCAAAAGACGGAGACTGTGGACGTGACGGAGACTGATGACCCGTCAGAAGCAGCTATTTCAGAACTGTCCGACGGAAAGCTTTATTATACTATCGGAGGAGTAGTTCAAAGCTCCTATACCGGCTATGCAAATATAA
>DFFO01000107.1 GCA_002369255.1 Lachnospiraceae bacterium UBA3774 | reverse complement strand
CAGAAAGCTTTTTCTCAGCTTCCTTTATTGCGGTTAAGGCGTTTTGCTTTATACCCTGAAAAGAAATCGCATTAAATCCGCAGCCCCTGATCGCCTCAAGCACGTCTCCCGTTACTTCTCTATATGATATAAGAATAACGTATTGTAAAGATTTGTCTTCATTTACGACAAAAAGCTCCGCTTCGTCGGTGACAAGCGCAGCCGCGTTTTCAAGTCCTCTAATGCCAACCCTCGCAGGAACGGTACCAAAAGTAATATCCGTAGTCTTTGTTCCTGTCAGGTCAAGCGGAATATCAAGCGCTTTCCATGGAATAAAACTTTCCATGTCGGCTCTTGTTTTGCTTTCCTCAGTGCGGACAGCTTTGATCCTCTCGTCTGCGGATAAGATCTCTTCCGCATGGGAAACGGCTTCCGAGATGCCGTTTTCATCAAGGAACTCATCCTTTTCGAGCTCAGGCTTTTGGCAAAGGAGCTTGCTCTTTTCAGGGACTGCGGCATTTAAGATCGAAATCGCCGAAAGCATCCTCGCATGTTTTGTGCGCAGATCGATCAGGTCGGATTTTTCATGCAAAAGATTGTACTCTTCCGCCTCTGTCTCGTCTATCTGTACGCAGCCAAGCTTTGTGAGATCTTTAAGAAAAGCCTCTTTTTCGGATCTTACCACCGCGCACTTAAGTTTTTTCATCTGTAAGATCGCCATATCAATCCTCTAAAATCCTTTCGGCAACTATCTGCGCAGCCGTATTGATTTTTCCGGAAGCAATGCTCCTTTGCGCCTCAAGCGTTTTTGAAGTTTCATTGCCCGATATTTCGTTTTCTTTATCGATCTGTGCTTCTGTTTCCTTCAAAAGGGCTTCTTTTTCCTGAGCCGCCTTCTTTTCTGCGGCCTCTTTTTTTGCCCTTCCGGAGTTTTCAGCATCGGAAATGATCTGCCTGGCCTGAGTTTCGGCTTCGGCAACAAGTCTTTCCGCGTCTTCCTCAGCTTTTTTGATATTTGAAACAGCCTCGAATGACATCTGTTTTCCTCCTATATAAATGGAAATCTGTGCGCTGCAAAACACACAGTAACGTAAGTATAGCAAAAAAAAAATCGAATGTCGAGGTATCTTAAGTACGGTTAAAAATAAATTAAATAATATTTGAATTATTGTTTCAATTAAAAAGCAAACCGGATACATATGCAGTTTATTGCATACATATCCGGTTTAATAATAATTGCCGTCGTTTATTTTTTGATCTGGTAAATCTCCGCCTCCCAAGGCATCCAAGCACCGCCTCTTTCTATGGATGGAGAAAGATCTTCAAGATTTGTTAAAATGCGCTGCCACTCGAATCCTTTTATTTCTTCGGGGATTTCAATATCAACGCGATCATCCGAAAAATTCGCGATCACGAGCAATGTCTGTCTTGCGCAATGGCGCAGATACATAACCATTTTCGGATGGTCTGCCAAAAGAAATCTAAAATCTCCGTCAATTATTGCAGGGCAACTCCTGCGCAGAGCTATCAGCTTTTTGTAATAATCAAAGATTGAATCCGGAAGTTCCCTGTCAGCCTTATAATTGATCTTATCATAGCGCGGGTTTACTTTTATCCATGGTGTTCCGGAAGTAAATCCGGCATTTTCGGAGTCATCCCACTGATATGGCGTTCGCGCATTATCCCTGCTCATGGCGCGAAGCTTGCCAAGTGCTGCGTCAGGCTGCTCTCCGGCCTCTATCATAGTCCAATACTTTCCTACTGTGTATCTTTCGTTGTAATCATCGATCGTATCAAAATATACGTTTGTCATTCCGATCTCTTCGCCCTGATAAACAAAGGGCGTTCCGGGCATTGTATGCGTCAGCGTCGCAAGCAGCTTTGCACTCGGAATTCTGTATTCACGGTCGTTTCCGAATCTTGATACCTGCCTTGGAGAATCGTGGTTCGTTAAAAACTGTGTAATCCAGGCATTGTGTTGCATCAGATCGATCCATCTTTGCTGGGTCTTTTTGTACTCACGAACGGTAATAATATTTGGGTTTTTGCCTATTTCAAAATGGAAAAGCATATCTATCTCTTCATTGCCCTGTGATATATAATCCAGCGCGCCGTCAGAAGAAAGATTTCCGCATTCACCGACAGTCATACAGTCGTATTTTGACCATACATTTTTGTTGATATTTTTGAGAATTTCATGTATTCCCGGAACGTTTGTACAAATAGCGCGATCCACTACATATCCGTAAATACCGACCGGCGGAGCAGGCGGCATTTTTGAGTCGGGCAGGCCTTCCGGTTTTTTAAGACGGTTTATGGCGTCGAGTCTGAAACCGTCAACACCCAGATCAAGCCACCAGGTCATCATCTTGTACATTTCATTTCTCAGAGGTTCATATTCCCAGTTTACATCCGGCATCTGCCATGAATAATTGTGCAGATAATATTCACCCGTGAGCTCGTCAAACTGCCATGCGGACCCTTTTCCCTCATAAAAATAGTTTCCCCAGTTGTTCGGCTCTTTGCCGTTTTCTTTGGGCTCCCGCCAGATATAATAATTGCGGTAGGGATTGTCCTTTGATTTTCTGGACTCCTGAAACCATCTGTGCTGATTTGACGTGTGATTCAGAACAAGATCCATAATGACTCTGATGCCCATTTGATGAGCCTCGTCGAGAAGTTTTTTGAAGTCGTCAAGTGTTCCGTATATAGGATCTATATCCTGATAATCTGATATATCATATCCGTTATCCACCTGAGGCGATCTGTATATAGGGTTAAACCAGATACAAGTGATCCCAAGTTCTTTTAGCATGGGAAGTTTTGATCTTACTCCTTCAAGATCTCCTATCCCGTCACCGTTTGTATCACAAAAACTTTTGCAGTATATCTGATATACGACAGCTTCCTGCCACCACTTTTTCTCCATGTTCAAATCATTCCTTTTAGATTTTATTTTGTTTTGTAAACTCCCCTGCATACAGATATGCTCGCTCCGTTGCTGAGCAAAACGGATACGCTGTAATCATATCTTCCTTCCGGGATGTTTTTAAAGCCGTCCTTATGATCGCTTAAAGATATCTCCCTTACGGTGCTTCTTGCAAAATCATCATTGGGCTTTTCTTTGTTTCTGTCTTTATCTATTGCCGTAAAAACAGTATTTTCATATTTATTGCCTGTTTTTTTGTCAGTCAGCTGCATGGTCGAACTGATGATCCTGTAATTTGATCTTATAAGACCTTCAAACGGACCTTTTAAATATGCCGTCTTTACAAGGACTTCGGCCGGCGCTCCGGCGATCAGTTCACGGTTTGTAATAGGCAGATAGTCTTTTAACAGTTCCGTAAAAGTATATCTTGCATTTAACTGCCAGGTACTGTTTCTGCCGCTGCTGCCCTTTCCCACACCCTGTTCATGAGTGGCAATATAGCTCGCATCACAGTTGATACGGCCATTCTCATCACGAAGCACAAATGCGTCTCTTGCAACGAGCCTGGTATGTCCGTGCTCAGGAGTCCTTTGCACTATAGCGTCGCCTATTTGAAGCAGAGCAAGACATTCCGCAATTCTTTCGGGAGTGTTTTTTTTGATGATTTCATCTGTAAGTAATGAGTCGGCGGTATATGATCCTAACGGAATCACTCCATAATCACGGATGTTTTCAGGCGTAGGGACCATATCTCCAGTAAATCCGAAAGAAACTGACGGGCACGCTCTCATCCAGGACCAGTAAACGGCTCCCGAGCAATCATTACCGAGATATACGTCCCACGGGATTTCCTCGCATCCCTTTGCTTCCCGGGACGCATCGCTGAAAACCGGGAAAAGATCCTTTACATATCCGTCTTTGTCCAGGCACCAGCCCGCGCGTTCAAGCGAGCCGTATTTTTGCGTATAAGGCAGGCCGAAATGCACCCTGCCCTTTTCGTAGTGTTTTACGGTACTTGAATAAGCAGAGGTAAAAACCATTTCCTTTGACGGGATCCAGCGAAAATTTCCCATGCTTTCCATATGG
>DFFO01000088.1 GCA_002369255.1 Lachnospiraceae bacterium UBA3774 | reverse complement strand
ACGTATCGTAAACGAACCTACGGCAGCTGCGCTCGCATACGGCCTTGAGAGCAGGCAGCAGCAAAAGGTTATGGTCTTTGATCTCGGCGGCGGTACTTTTGACGTTTCCGTGATAGAAATCGGCGGGGGAGTTATCGAGGTGATCGCGGTCTCCGGAGACAATCATCTCGGTGGAGACGACTTTGACAAGGCTGTTTCCGACTATCTTATAAAGGAGTTCAAAAGGACCGACGGCATAGATCTTTCAAAAGACGTTACAGCCATGCAGCGTGTTTCCGAGGCCGCCGAAAAAGCAAAAAAAGAGCTTTCATCCACCACTTCGGTCACTGTAAATCTTCCTTTTATCGCTACGGGAAAAGATGGCGCAAGACACATGGATATCACTCTTACGCGGGCAAAGTTTGACGAACTTACCTATGATCTGGTAGAACGCACGCGAGGCCCGGTCGAAACAGCTCTTCGCGATGCAAAAATATCTTCCGGAGATCTTTCGCGCATAATCCTCGTGGGCGGCTCGACCCGTATTCCTGCAGTTGCTGAAAAAGTCAGATCGATCACCGGGATCACGCCGAGCAAAAATCTAAATCCCGATGAGTGCGTTGCCCTCGGAGCAGCCGTTCAGGGCGGAAAGCTCGGAGGTGAAGCGGGACTGAATGAAGTGCTGCTGATGGACGTCACACCGCTTTCTCTTTCCATAGAAACGATCGGAGGCGTGGCAACAAGGCTTATAGAAAAAAATTCCACAATTCCAACAAGATACAGTCAGATATTTACTACGGCCGCAAATTTCCAGACCTCTGTCGACATAAAAGTCCTGCAGGGAGAACGGCATTTTGCCAGGGACAACAAGCTTATCGGCAATTTCAGACTCAGTGGGATAAAGCGTGCATTACGGGGAGTTCCGCAGATAGAGGTGACATTTGATATCGATGCGAACGGAATACTTAATGTTTCCGCAAAGGACCTCGGAACCGGAAAATCTCAGTCGGTAACCATCACCGCAAGCTCAAATCTTTCGGACGAAGAGATCGAAAGGGCGATAAAAGACGCTGCCGCTTTTGAAAAACAAGACGCCAGACAGGGAGCTTTTGTAACGCTGTACAACGACGCGGTAGATCTTGCCTCAAGAACAGAAGCCATTCTTTCAGAACAGAAAAAGACGATGTCAAAAGAAAAAAGAAGCCTCATAAAAGGCAGGCTTTCCGAACTCAAAAAGGCAGTCCGAAGAGCGAATATCAAGAATATCACTCCCGAAGATACCGACTCGATAAGAGCTGCAAAAGAAGCGCTCGAAAGCATTCTGTAAATCGTAACCACCTGATGGCTGAGCTTTAAGCATTTGCCAATCACCGATATCTGCCATCTCAAATACCGGCTACGCCGGTATTTTTTTGTTTCCTCAAGGTGGCCGGGTGCAGAGGAGCGCACTTTTGTCTGTAGTGCACCCGCGAAGCGCCCTGTGCCGGCAATTTCGGGTGCAGAGGAGCGCACTTTTGCTTGTAGTGCATCCGCGAAACGCCCCGCGCCGGCAATTTCGGGTGCAGAGGAGCGCACTTTTGCCTGTAGTGCACCCGGACGCAAAAAACTCCGATTCCATACGAAACCGGAGTTTTTTCTGAGATCAATGCATTATTGTTTGGCTGTCAATCTGATATAGGCTCGCCTTTTGAGTTGAACAAGGGCAGTTTTTCAAGGAAAATAACGTCGTCTCTTTTCGCAGCATCTCCTTCCGCGAGTATAGTCATCTTGCCCACAATCTCACCGCCGGCCAGCTTTACGAGCTCTTCGACAGCTGCAAGCGAACCGCCTGTGGAGACCACGTCATCGATGATCAGAATCTTTTTGCCTTTCATCAGGCGCGCGTCTGCTCCGTCAAGATAAAGCTTTTGGATTCCTGCGGTAGTGATGGATCTGTCGTCAACAGAAAAGACCCCATCCATATAAAATTTCGGTACTTTCCTTACCAGAAGATATTTTGGACGACCGCTTTGTCTTGCCATTTCGTGAATAAGAGGTATGGCCTTTGCTTCGGGCGCGATCATATAGTCAAATTCAGGCGCCTTTTTAAGCAATTCGGCCGCGCAGGCACAGGTAAGCTCTGTGTCTCCGAAAATAACAAAAGCACCGATCATAAGATCATCATTGAGTTTGCAAAGTGGCAGATCACGCTCCACTCCCGCGACATTCATGTGATAAGTCATTCTTGACATGATGTTTCTCCTTTTTGGTTGCTCCTTAAAACACAACGCACAAGATTATAATACCAAAAGAAAAAAAACGCAACAATTCCGTCAGACAGATGAAATATGCTGATTTTTTAAACAAAAATCCTTGCAAAGGGTTTTTCGATATGATACTATTCTAATCCGTGACATATTATCCTTGCTCGGGAATACGAACCCGGGCCAGAGACCATAAGGAGGTAAAAAGATGAACAAATACGAACTTGCAGTCGTAATCAGCTCCAAACTCGAAGATGAGGAGAGAGCAGCTGCCCTTACGAAAGTTCAGGACTTCATCACCCGTTTCGGAGGAACCGTAAACGATGTTGAAGACCAGGGCAAGAAAAAGCTCGCTTACGAAATCAACAAGATGGATGAAGCATATTACAGCTTTATTCATTTTGAAGCTGAGTCGGATGTTCCTGCCAAGCTTGAGAAAGAAGTAAGCATCATGGAACCTGTCATTCGTTATCTGTGTGTCAAGATGGACGAAGCATAAGAAAGAGGTAATTTATGAACAAAGTATTTCTTATGGGAAGACTCACCAGAGATCCCGAGGTTCGCTACGGCGGATCCGACAATCAGATGGCTATTGCGAGATTTTCTCTCGCCGTTGACAGAAGACGTCGTTCAGGAGAAAATACCGAAGCGGATTTTTTCAATTGCACTGCTTTCGGTAAACTTGGAGAATTCGTTGAGCGCTATTTAAAGCAGGGAACGAAAATACTGCTCTCAGGCAGGATCCAGAACGACAATTACACGAACCGTGAAGGACAGAAGGTTTTTTCGGTTCAGATCATCGCTGAAGAAATAGAATTTGCCGAAAGCAAGAATTCTTCGGGCAGCGCCGGATCGGCGCCTCGCCAGGAAGATGCCGCGCAGCCGCAGGGCTTTGATCCACAGGCCGCCATGTCAGCACCTTCGGCATCGGACTTTATCAACGTTCCGGATTCGGTAGATGACGACCAGCTTCCTTTCACGTAAGGACAGTTATTACAGGAGGTTAGAAATGGCATTTGGAAAAGATAGAGAGGGCGGTTTCAAGAAACGCAATTCCGACCGCCACAGAAGAAAAAAAGTCTGTGCTTTTTGTGGAGCAAACAAAGAACCCATCAGCTACAAGGATGTAGCTACTCTTCGTAAGTTTGTTTCCGAAAGAGGAAAGATCCTTCCTCGCAGAGCTACGGGAACGTGCTCCGAGCATCAGAGAAATATCACGGTAGCCATTAAGCGTGCAAGACATATCGCGCTTATGCCTTACCAGGTAGACTGACAGACATAAAAAAGCGGGCAGCGACAAGCTGCCCGTATATTTTTATTTTTCAAAGATCAATCCCGCAACAATTCCTTCATTACGAATTCATAAATTTTCTGATCGGATTTTCTCCAGTTTTCGGAGATGATCTGCGCCTGTTCCTCCGTAGGGACGGAGAGATCGACCTTCATTAGCACCTCTTTCCCTTCGCGGATCTCAAGACTGACAGTATATTCCCCGGAAGAATTTTCCTGATAGCCGGAAGACGTGCCGACCTCGTCGCGCAGACGTATCATATTTTCCTCAAGAAAAGCGTTCATATCCGTGCGTATCTGCTCGGGCAGGTTTTTGCCGAAAAAGTCCAGCGTATCCTCACCTTCGCGGGTAAGAATATAGCGCGAATAATTACGCATAGACTCCTCGCGCATGAGATGAGCGTCCAAAAGCTCCAAAATAGCCTGCTGGAAGGAAAAATATGAGCAATATTCTTTTTCAAGCATAAAATCCGAAAGCTGAGACCTTGTCAGCGGGTATTTTACAGCCTTTAAAAGATACAGGATCATCAATTTATATAATGTGAGAGGTTCCATGACTTCCTCCGTAAATTGCAATTACGGAAATAATAACAATTTGCCGTTAATAAATCAAGTAGATTGGTTTTTATTTTGCACCCGCAAAAAAAGATATTAAAATGCCCTTTAATACTTGCTTTTTTTAAAAAAAAACTTATAATAAAAGGCGAAAAATATCAAATATGCGCTTTCGCATAAATTATCCTATGTTAAAGAAAGTATAATCATAACAAGTGACCGGATGCATAAAGGAGAAAACATGCAGGATCTTGAAAAAATGACAGTTTCTCAGCTTCGTGAGATGGCAAAGACTCTCAGCCTCACCGGATATGAGAAACTGAAAAAAAATGAAATATTCGACCTCATAATGAAAACGCTCAATCCTGACGGAGTGGCGGTAAAGGCAAACGTCGAAAAAAAACCTGCCGGCCGCAAGCCGGGTCGTCCGGCGTCTTCGGAAAAGGGCGCAAAAAAACAGACTGAGGCGGAAAGCCCGGCAAAAAAACGGGGCAGACCTCCGAAAAAAAGAACTGAAGCGGAAGAAACTAACGAAAAGGGTAAGACCGCAAAAAACGCAAGGATATCTTCAAAGGCTGCCACAAACGAAAAAAGTCCGGAGAAGATCACGGCGGAGTTTACAGATGATGAAGCAAGATCTTCGAAAGTCCCCGGCGTTGACGACATTATGGAGCTTGACAGCGGAGAGAGAGCTTTTGGCATACTTGAGGTGTTGCAGGAGGGCTACGGATTTATCCGCGGAGACAATTATCTTTCAGGCGAAGATGATATATATGTTTCTCCTTCGCAGATCAAAAGATTCGGACTTCGGACGGGAGATATCATCGCCGGAGCTATCCGTATAAGGACGGGAACCGAAAAATATGCGGCGCTCCTCAGCGTTGACAGCATCAACAATCTCACCCCCGCCGAATCCCTGAAAAGACCAAAATTTGAAAATCTTACTCCGGTTTTTCCGAATGAGAGAATTCATCTTGAGCTTTCCCGCGGAAATCTCGCAATGAGGGTAGTAGATCTTATTTCGCCAATAGGAAAAGGCCAGAGAGGCATGATCGTATCCCCGCCCAAGGCAGGAAAGACCACTCTTCTGAAAAACATTGCAAATTCTATTACAAAGAACCATCCTGAAATGATCCTCCTGATACTGCTGATCGATGAGCGGCCGGAAGAAGTTACCGATATCAAGGAATCCATCGAAGGCAAAAACGTCGAGGTGATATATTCCACCTTCGACGAGCTGCCCGAGCATCATAAAAGAGTCTCGGAAATGGTCATAAACCGCGCAAAAAGGCTTGTGGAGCAGGGAAAAGACGTAACCATACTGCTTGACAGCATTACGAGACTCAGCCGCGCCTACAATCTGGTAGTTCCGCCGAGCGGCAGAACACTTTCCGGCGGTCTTGATCCGAACGCGCTTTACAGCCCCAAAAAATTCTTCGGAGCGGCAAGAAATATGAGAGAGGGCGGCAGCCTTACAATACTCGCCACAGCCCTGGTAGATACCGGAAGCCGAATGGACGACGTGGTATTTGAGGAATTCAAAGGAACCGGAAATATGGAGCTTGTCCTTGACAGAAAGCTCTCGGAAAGAAGGATATTCCCCGCCATAGACCTTATGAAGTCCGGCACGCGAAGAGACGATCTGCTTCTTTCAAAGGAAGAGTACGATATAATGTATTCCATGAGAAAAGCGGTTTCAACACTGAAGCCCGAGGAGGCGACGGAGCGGATACTGGATCTTTTCCTCCGCACAAAAAGCAATGCGGAATTCCTTGACAGAGCGGCAAAAACTATTTGGTGATCGGAGACGATAATGAAAAAAATAATACTTACGGGCGACAGGCCTACCGGAAAACTTCACGTAGGACATTATGTCGGCAGTTTAAGACGCAGAGTAGAGCTTCAGAACAGCGGAAAATTCGATGAGATCTATATTATGATCGCGGACGCGCAGGCCCTCA